>NZ_JBHWUI010000136.1:0-23499 GCF_042737525.1 Kitasatospora sp. NPDC059973
CCGGTGTCCCGGCCCGCGGCGCCCCTGCCGCGGCCTGCCCGACCGCCCCGTACCCGCCCGGGCCGTATCCGCCCGACCGGTACCACGCCGCCCCGGCGCCCGACGGGATCACCCTGCTCGCCCGGGTCCGCCGCCACCATCCCGCGCTGCGGGCGATCGTCCTGGCCGCCGCCGACGACCCGCTGCGCGCCGCCCGCGCCCTGCACGCCGGCGCCACCGGGTGGGTGGCCAAGGAGAGTTCGCTGGCCCGCCTGCTGGCCGTGGTCCGGGGCGTGCTGCGCGACGAGACGCACCTGCCGCCCGCCCTGCTGACCGGTGTCATCCGGGAGCTCACCACCGCCCGGCGGGACCGCACCGAGAGCGAGCGCCTGGTCGACACGCTCACCCCCCGGGAGAAGCAGATCCTGCGCTGCATGGTGGCCGGCCTGGGCCGGCAGGCCGTCGCCGAACGGCTCTACCTCTCCCCGCACACCGTGCGCACCCACATGCAGAACGTCCTCGGCAAGCTCGGGGTGCACTCCACCCTGGCCGCCGTCGCGGTCGCCCGGCGGGCGGGCGTCAGCCCCTCCGAGCCGGCCGCGCCCACTGCCCCGCCGTCCGTCGCCTCGACCACAGCTCCCGGCGCCGGCTGATCCGCCCGTCACACCCAGGTACCGGCTCAGGTCCGTCAGGTCAGGGAAATCCGGAGGACAGATGTCGCCGCACAGCACTTCCGCACGCCCGCACGCAGCCCGGTCCGGCCCGGGCGGGGGCGGGGAGGCCCCTTCGCCGGCCGCGGCCACCCCGGCCGCGACACCGCCGACGGGCCTGCGCACGCTGATCGTCGGAGCCGGTGCGGCCGGGACGGCGCTGGTCCGCGACCTCGACCGGACACCGGAGTTCGGCCTCGACCCGATCGGCCTGCTCGATGACGACCCGGCCAAGGCGGGCCGGGTCGTGGGCGGCGTCCCCGTCCTCGGGACCCTCGCCGAGCTCACCGAGCTCGCGGTCCGCCACCGCGTCCAGGTGGTCGCGCTCGCCATCCCCGGCCTGGCCCCGCAGCGGGTCCGGGCGCTGGCGACCGCCGCCGCCGCGGCCGGCGCCGCCGTCCGCTACCTGCCGTCCTTCCTGGCCGCGCTGCGCCGCGAGGTGGTCGGCTCGGACATGCGCAGCCTGGACGTCAACCGGCTGATCGGGCGGCACGAGGTGCACGTGGTCTCCGCCGACGTGCGGGACGTGATCGAGGGCCGCCGGGTGCTGGTGACCGGGGCCGGCGGCTCGATCGGAAGCGAACTCTGCCGCCAGGTCCACGCGTTCAATCCGAGCGCGCTCTACATGCTGGACCACGACGAGTCCAACCTGCACCGGCTCCAGCTGGAGATCTGGGGTGAGGCGCTGCTGACCGACGATTCCCTGGTGATCGCGGACATCCGGGACCGGCCGCGGATCCAGCAGATCTTCCGCGACCTGAAGCCCGAGGTGGTCTTCCACGCGGCCGCGCACAAGCACCTTCCGCTGCTGGAGCGTCACCCCAGCGAGGCGGTCAAGTCCAACGTGCTGGGCACCGACCACCTGGTGGAGGCCGCGCTGGCCACCGGTGTCGAGCGGTTCGTGCTGATCTCCACCGACAAGGCGGCCGATCCGACCTCGGTGCTCGGCGCCAGCAAGCGGCTGGCCGAGCTGATCGTGCAGGCGAACGCCCGGGACGCGCGCAACCTGGGCACCGGGGTGTTCTCGGCGGTCCGGTTCGGCAACGTGCTGGGCTCACGCGGTTCGCTGCTGTCGGTGCTGGCCGAGCAGTTGCGCAGCGGCGTCCCGGTGACCATCACCCACCCCGATGTGACGCGGTTCTTCATGACCATCGAGGAGGCCGTCGGCCTGGTGCTGGAGTCCGGCCGGATGGCCCGCGGCGGTGAGGTGTTCGTGCTCGACATGGGCGATCCGGTGCGGATCGTCGACCTGGTCCACAACTTCGCCGAGCAGGTGCAACTGGGCCGGGACGAGGTGGAGATCCGCTTCACCGGGCTGCGGGCGGGCGAGAAGCTGAACGAGGCGCTGTTCTCGGAGGGCGAGGAGCGGCTGCCCACCGCGCACGCCCGGATCTACGCGACCGTGGCCGAGTGCGGCGGCGGCCCCGAGGACCTCGCGGGCGGTCTGACCGGTCTGTACGCGGCGGCGGTCGGCAACAGCGACGGGGAGGTGCGCCGGCGGCTGGCCGAGCTGCTGCCCGGCTACCGCACCGCGGAGGCCGAGCCGGCCCCGGTGCCCGCGCTCAGCTCCCCGTACCCGGACGGCTTCTGACGGCGGACCGGGCGGCGGTCAGCTCGGGATGTTGTCGAAGGGGGCGACCAGCTGCCGCAGCAGTCCGGCGAGTTCGCCCTGCTGGGCGCCGGTGAGCTGGGCCAGCAGCTCGCGTTCGTGGGCCAGCAGCCCGGCGAGCGCCTGGTCGGCCCGGTCGCGGCCGTCCTCGGTGAGCCGGACCAGCACGCCGCGCCGGTCGTCCGGGTCGGGCAGGCGTTTGACCAGGCCCTTGCCGGTGAGTCGGTCGATCCGGTTGGTCATGGTGCCGGAGGTGACCAGGGTCTGGGTGAGCAGCTGGCCGGGGGAGAGCTGGTAGGGGGAGCCGGCGCGCCGCAGCGCGGTCAGGACGTCGAACTCCCAGGGCTCCAGGCCGTGCTCGGCGAAGGCCGTCCGGCGGGCGCGGTCGAGGTGCCGGGCGAGTCGGCTGACCCGGCTGAGTACCTCAAGTGGTTCCACGTCGAGGTCGGGGCGCTCTCGGCGCCATGCTGCGACCAGGCGGTCGACCTCGTCCTCCATGACGATCAGTGTATCGGGGGATGTGTCGATGTGAAGTCTCTTGACATCGAGAAATGTAACGTGGAACCTGCGACTGGATATCTTGATGTCGAGATACTTGCGAGGCCGACCATGAGCACCCCCGTCTGGGACCCGGAGCAGTACCTGCGCTTCGCCGACGAACGGACCCGCCCGCTGCGCGACCTGCTCGCCCGCGTCCCCGTCCTCCCGCACGAACCGGCTGCCAGGATCCTGGACATCGGCTGCGGCCCCGGCAACTCCACCGCCGTCCTGCGCGAACGCTGGCCCGGAGCCCGGATCACCGGCCTCGACAACTCCGCCGAGATGCTCGCCACCGCCCGCGCCGAGGGCGAGCCCACCGCGGACTACCTGCTCGCCGACGCCCGCGGCTACGACCCGGCCCCGGCCGCACCGGACCTGATCGTCTCCAACGCGGCGCTGCAGTGGATCGGCTTCACCCCGGAGCACGGGGCCGCCGGTGCGGCCGGCCCCGCCGGGCACCTCGACCTGCTGCCCCGCTGGGCGGCGGCGCTGGAGCCGGGCGGCGTGATCGCCTTCCAGGTGCCCGGCAACTTCGACTCGCCCAGCCACACCCTGCTCGCCGGGCTCCGCCGCAGCCCCCGCTGGCGGGACGCCCTGGGCGAGGGCGCCACCCGGGCCGGCGTCCACGAACTCGGCGCCTACCTGGCGGCCCTGGCCGGGGTCGGCTGCGCCGCCGACGTCTGGGAGACCACCTACAGCACCCTGCTCCCCGGGGCGGACCCGGTCCTGGAGTGGGTCAAGGGCACCGCCCTGCGGCCGGTGCTGACCCGGCTCACCGACCCGGCCGAGCGGGCGGCCTTCCTCGCCGAGTACGGCGCCCTGCTCCGCGAGGCCTATCCCGCCGGCCCGTACGGCACGGTCTTCCCGTTCCGGCGGATCTTCGCCGTCGGGGTGAAGCGGTAGCGGCCGGAGGGTGGCGGCGGCCCGGGCCTAGGACTTGCGGTCGCCGACCAGCTTGGGGTGCCGCTCCATCCCCTCCAGGCCGTGCCAGGCGAGGTTCACCAGATGGGCGGCGACCTCGGCCTTCTGCGGCTTGCGCACCTCCAGCCACCACTGGCCGGTCAGCGCGACCATGCCCACCAGCATCTGCGAGTACATCGGGGCGAGGCGCGCGTCGAAGCCCCGCGCCTTGAACTCCAGGCCCAGGATGTCCTCGACCTGCGTCGCGATGTCGCTGATCAGCGAGGCGAAGGTGCCGGTCGACTGGGCCACCGGGGAGTCCCGGACCAGGATCTTGAAGCCGTCCGTGGACGTGTCGATGTAGTCCATCAGCGCGAACGCCGCCTGCTCCAGCAGCTCCCGCGAGTGCCCGCCGGTCAGCGCCCCCGTCACCATGTCCAGCAGCAGCTGCATCTCGCGGTCCACGACCACCGCGTAGAGCCCCTCCTTGCCGCCGAAGTGCTCGTACACCACCGGCTTGGACACCCCGGCCCGCTCGGCGATCTCCTCGACCGAGGTGCCGTCGTAGCCGCGCTCCGCGAACACCGACCGGCCGATCTCCAGCAGCTGCTCCCGCCGCTGCTTCCCGGTCATCCGCACCCGGCCGCTGCGGCGGCGGCCCGCGGGCGCGGCGGCGCCCGCCGGGGCAGCGGCACGCGGACGGGCCTGCACCGGATCGGGTGCGGCGTCCGTCCGCGGGCTCTCGTGGCCGCCTGTGCTGTCTGCGCTGCTCCCGTTCACCCCTACATCATGCTGCAGGCGAGCCCTCATGCGGCGCGGCGGGCGGCGATCCGCTGCGCGTCCGGCCAGCGGACGTCCCGGGCCCAGCCGGCCAGCTCGAACCAGCGGATCAGCCGGGCCGAGGAGTCGACCTGCCCGCGCAGCACGCCGTGCCGGGCCGAGGTCGGGTCCGCGTGGTGCAGGTTGTGCCAGGACTCGCCGCAGGAGAGCACCGCCAGCCACCAGACGTTCCCGGAGCGGTCGCGGGAGCGGAACGGGCGGTTGCCGAGCGCGTGGCAGATCGAGTTGATCGACCAGGTGACGTGGTGCAGCAGGGCGACCCGGACCAGGGAACCCCAGAAGAAGGCGGAGAGCGCACCCTGCCAGGAGAGCGTGACCAGCCCGCCGACCAGCGGCGGGATCAGCATCGAGAGTGAGGTCCAGAGCCAGAACAGCCGGGAGATCCGCCTTATGGCCGGATCGTCCACGAGGTCCGGCGCGTACTTGAGCTGCGGGGTCTGCTCCTCGTCGAAGAGCCAGCCCATGTGCGCCCACCAGAGGCCCTTGAGCAGGGCCGGGACGGTCTCGCCGTAGCGCCACGGCGAGTGCGGGTCGCCGTCCTTGTCGCTGTACCGGTGGTGCTTGCGGTGGTCGGCCACCCAGCGGACCAGCGGGCCCTCGATGGCCAGCGACCCGGCCACCGCGAGGGCGATCCGCAGGGCCCGGTTGGCCTTGAAGGAGCCGTGGGTGAAGTAGCGGTGGTAGCCGATCGTGATGCCGTGGCAGGTGAGGAAGTACATGACGGTGGCGATCGCGAGATCGGTCCACCCCAGGCCCCAGCCCCAGGCCACCGGCACGGCCGCCAGCAGGGCGGCGAACGGTACGGCGATGAACAGCCCGAGCGCGACCCGCTCGGCGAGGCCCTGCTTCTCGCCGCCGCGGGTGGCGGAGAGCAGGGTCGGGGCGGGATCGATGGAGTGCGCGGTATCGGCGCGCGCCTCGCCGGCCTGGATGGTCATGGGTGTCCCTTGAGGGCAGGGGTGGAGGTTACGTCTGCGTAACCTACGGCATCGTAGGTTGCGTTCGGCCGTCAGGGGAATACGTGGCCGCGGGCGGCTCGGCGTATTTCACCCGACTGGATGGACAACGCCCGGGATCCGCGCGGGCCGGGCCGGCCGCGCCGGGGTGGTGGAGCTATGCGGCCGCAACCCTTAGGCTGTGTCGGAGCGCCTCGGGCGCTGCGAGTTGATGATCGATCCGCCGTGGTGTAATGGCAGCACAGGGCCCTTTGGAGGCCTTTGTCTGGGTTCGAATCCTAGCGGCGGAGCCAGCGGGCGCTCTGTTTCGGGCGCATCCCCCGCCCCCCGGTATTGTCGGGGCTGCTCGGCGGACTGTGCGAAGGCGACCGGCCTGGGTCCCGGCCGGGCTGCACTGCCCTCTCTGTGAACCGACTGAGGAGCCTCCCCCCGTGAGTGCCAATTCGCCTGCCGCCGTTGTCGTGCTTGCCGCCGGTGGCGGGACCAGGATGAAGTCGAACAGCCTGCCCAAGGTGCTGCACGAGGTCTGCGGGCGGTCGCTGGTGGGCCATGCGGTCGCGGCAGCAAAGGAGTTGACCCCGCAGCAGCTGGTCGTCGTGGTCGGGCACATGCGGGAGAAGGTGCAGGAGCACCTGGGGGCGCACTACCCGGCGGCGCGCGCCGTGGTGCAGGAGGAGCAGAAGGGCACCGGGCACGCCGTCCGCACCGCGCTGGAGGCCCTGGCGGCCGACGGCGTGGAGCTGGACGGCACGGTGATCGTCACCACCGGGGACGCGCCGCTGCTGACCGGCGCGACGCTGGCGGCCCTCGCCGGCGCGCACGCCGAACAGGGCAACGGCGTCACCGTCCTGACGGCCGTCGTCCCGGACCCGTTCGGCTACGGGCGGATCCTGCGGGACGAGGCGGACGGCGCCGTCGCCTCGATCGTCGAGGAGAAGGACGCCTCGGACGCCCAGCGGGCGGTCGACGAGATCAACTCCGGGGTCTTCGCCTTCGACGCCAAGCTGCTGGCCGAGGCGCTGTCCCGGGTCACCACCGACAACGTCCAGGGCGAGGAGTACCTCACCGACACCCTGGAGATCCTGCGGACGGCCGGCCACCGGGTCGGCGCCGTGGTGGCCGCGGACTACCGCGACATCCTCGGCATCAACGACCGGGTGCAGCTGGCCCAGGCCCGGCGCCTGCTGAACGACCGCCTGCTGGAGCGGGCGATGCGCGCCGGCGTCACGGTGGTGGACCCGGCGACCACCTGGTTCGACGTCCAGGTGTCCTACGAGCCGGACGCGGTGGTCCTGCCGGGCACCCAGCTGCAGGGCCTCACCCATCTGGGCGAGGGCTGCGAGGTGGGCCCGAACTCGACGCTCAAGGACACCCGGATCGGCGCCGGCGCGCGTGTGAGCAACACCACGGCGGACGGCGCCGAGGTGGGCGACTTCGCCACCGCCGGCCCGTACGCCTACCTGCGGCCGGGGGCGAGGCTCGGGCGCAAGGCGAAGGTCGGCACCTACGTCGAGGTGAAGAACTCGGAGCTGGGCGAGGGCGCCAAGGTGCCGCACCTGTCCTACATCGGGGACGCCACCATCGGCGAGGGCAGCAACATCGGCGCGGCCTCCGTCACGGTGAACTACGACGGGGTGAACAAGCACCGCACGGTGATCGGGGCGCACTGCCGGACCGGCTCGGACAACATGTTCATCGCCCCGGTGACGGTCGGTGACGGCGCCTACACCGGGGCCGGCTCGGTGATCACCGGCGACGTTCCGCCCGGCGCGCTGGGCGTGAGCCGGGCGCAGCAGCGCAACATCGCGGGCTGGGTGGAGCGCAAGCGCCCCGGGACCGCATCGGCGCAGGCCGCGGCTGCCGCGACGGGCGGGGCCGCAGAGGTCTGACGGGCCGGGTGGGAGTCCGAGGGGCGGTCCCGGGGCGGACGGTTTCCGCACGGGCGCGTAACCTTGGGGACATACGTGCGCCACTGGGCTTACCGCCCGTGTCCAGGCGTACCGACATTTCCCCGACCCCTATCGCCAGCGGGCTCGTGCCTGCCTGCGGTGCGGACGGGTTCAGCGTCAGCAACGCGAGGAGACGGTGCAGTGAGCGGGATCACGACGTCGGGTGAGAAGAAACTCAAGCTCTTCTCCGGCCGTGCCCACCCTGAGCTGGCGAGGGAGGTGGCCGAGGCGCTCGGGACCGAGCTGGTCCCGACCAAGGCCCTGGACTTCGCCAACGGTGAGATCTACGTCCGCTTCCTGGACTCCGCGCGCGGTGCGGACTGCTTCGTGATGCAGAGCCACACGGCTCCCATCAACCAGTGGATCATGGAACAGCTGATCATGATCGATGCTCTGAAGCGGGCCTCGGCCCGGAGCATCACCGCGATCCTGCCGTTCTACGGGTACGCCCGCCAGGACAAGAAGCACCTGGGCCGCGAGCCCATCTCGGCCCGCCTGATCGCGGACCTGCTGGCCAGCGCCGGCGCGGACCGGATCATGGCGGTGGACCTGCACACCGCGCAGATCCAGGGCTTCTTCTCCGGTCCGGTGGACCACCTGTTCGCGCTGCCGCTGCTGGCGGACTACGTGGGCGACAAGGTCGACCGCGACCGCCTCACCGTGGTGTCCCCGGACGCCGGCCGGGTGAAGGTCGCCGACCAGTGGTCGGACCGTCTGGGCGCGCCGCTGGCGATCATCCACAAGCGCCGCGACATGACCCAGGCCAACACCATCCTGTCCGCCGAGGTGGTCGGTGACGTCAAGGGCCGGGTCTGCGTCCTGGTCGACGACATGATCGACACCGCCGGCACCATCTGCGCCGCGGCCGACGCGCTGTTCGAGAACGGCGCCGCGGACGTGATCGTGGCCGCCACGCACGGCGTGCTCTCCGGTCCGGCCGCGGACCGTCTGAAGAACTCCCGGGTCAGCGAGTTCGTGTTCACGAACACCCTGCCGACCCCGGCCGAGCTCCAGCTGGACAAGATCACCACGCTGTCGATCGCCCCGTCGATCGCCGCCGCGATCCGCGAGGTGTTCGAGGACGGCTCGGTCACCAGCCTGTTCGAGGGCGTGCACTGACGAAGCCCGCGCAGGCGGCCCCGGTCCTCAAAGGGCCGGGGCCGCCGTCGATTTCGTCGGAGGGCACCGGTGCGGTTAGACTCGTGAAAATGCTCGGCGAGGGATGCCGTGTGCCTGCTCGTCGGGTGCCCGCGCTCCGTGATCGACGCGCTGCTGGGGCCGGTTCTTCCGGCCGTTGGCAGAGGTCGTACGCCGCCGAGTGACCCCCGAACGTACTGTGGGTGTGGTCCCGGCGGTTTTTCGCGTTGCCTGCACCCCCGCGCCAGTTTTCACGAGGAGTGCAGTCGTGTCCGAGATCCGCATCGCCGCTGAGACCCGTTCCGAGTTCGGTAAGGGCGCTGCCCGCCGGGCCCGCCGTGCCGGCCTGGTCCCCGGTGTCGTCTACGGCCACGGCCACGCCCCGGTTCACCTGAACCTGCCCGGCCACGACCTGATGATGGCCCTCAAGACCCCGAACGCCCTGCTGGTCGTTCCGATCGAGGGCAAGGACGAGTACGTCCTGCCGAAGGCCATCCAGCGCCAGGCCATCAAGCGCACCATCGAGCACGTCGACCTGCTCCTCGTGAAGCGCGGCGAGAAGGTCACCGTCGAGATCCCCGTCCTCACCGAGGGCGAGCTGGCCCCCGGCGGCAACCTGCTGGAGCACGTCCTCAACGCGCTGCCGATCGAGGCCGAGGCCACCCACCTGCCCGAGTCCGTGACCGTCTCGGTCGAGGGCCTGGAGGCCGGTGCCTCGATCACCGCCGGTGACATCTCGCTGCCCAAGGGCACCACGCTGGCCGTCGAGGCCGACACCGTCGTGCTGCAGGTCATCGGCGCCCAGGCCTCGCAGGCCGACGCCGACGCCGAGGCCGCCGAGGCCGGCGCCGAGGCCTGAGCCTCCCGCACCGTCTGACCGCTGCCCCGGCCGCTCCGTACTGGAGCGGCCGGGGCAGCGGTGTGTCCGGGATGATGTCGACGAGCGAGAGCACGAGGAGCGATGCGATGAGCGAGGACGCGTACGAGGGCCCCTGGCTGGTGGCCGGGCTGGGCAATCCGGGTGAGCAGTACGCCCGGAACCGGCACAACATCGGGTTCATGGTGGTGGACCTGCTGGCGCAGCGGATGGGTGCCAGGTTCAAGGCGCACAAGAGCCGCGCGCAGGTGGCCGAGGGCCGGCTGGCGGGCCGGCGGGTGGTGCTGGCCAAGCCGATGACCTTCATGAACCTCTCGGGCGGCCCGGTGACCGCCCTGCGGGACTTCTACAAGACGCCGGCCTCGGCCCTGGTGGCCGTCCACGACGAGCTGGACATCGACTACGCGACGCTGCGGCTGAAGCTCGGCGGCGGCGACAACGGCCACAACGGGCTGAAGTCGATCACCAAGTCGCTGGGCCCGGAGTACTACCGGGTGCGCTGCGGGATCGGCCGCCCGCCGGGCCGGATGGAGGTCGCGGACTTCGTCCTGAAGGACTTCTCCGCCACCGAGCGCAAGGAGCTGGAGTGGTTCGTGGACCGCTCGGCGGACGCCGTGGAGGCACTGCTCACCGACGGCCTGGAGCGGGCCCAGGGCGTCTACCACTCCTGATCCGGCGTCAGGACGGTTGTTCGGCAAGGGAGCGGGTCCCCGCCCGCCCGCCGCGGTGGGCGGGGGCTGGGCAACAGTCGTACAACGCTTGGCCGTCCAAACCTGAATGGGTGTGAGAAACCCGTGCCGGATCGGATAGCGTCGGGCCCGTACGCGAACGGGTCCTGGGGAGTTCTCGATGCGGAGTTTGCGGCCGGTCCGGCGCCTGCGGCGGGTTCGGGTGGTACGGCTGAGGAAGCTCGGTCGCAAGGTCGGCACGGCCGGTGCGCTGGGGGCGGCCGGGGTGCTGCTCTCGGGCGGTGGCGTGGCCCACGCGGAGACGGTGGCGGACCCCGATCCCGGTGTGGTGTCCCAGGATCCCGCGGCGGCGCAGTTCGGCCCGGTGCTGGGCGGCTCGGTCGGCGGTGACGCGGGCCTGCTGGCCGTCGGCGGCGGCCTGGTCGTGGCGGCGGGCGGCGCGGCCCTCTGGCTGAAGCGCCGGCGCGCGGGCGATCCGGTGGAGTGACGACGGTACGACCGGTGTGACGCGAAGGGCCCGGCGCCGCCCCCTCGACCGAGGGGGCGGCGCCGGGCCCTTGCGGTGCCGGGTGCCGGTCAGCCGGTGTTGCGCAGGCCGGCGGCGATGCCGTTCACGGTCAGCAGCAGGGCGCGGGCCCGCAGCGGGTCCTCCGGGCGGCCGGTGGAGGCCTCCTCGCGCTGGCGGCGCAGCAGCGCGACCTGGAGGTAGGAGATCGGGTCGAGGTAGGCGTCGCGGACGGTGAAGGTCTGCTTCAGCACCGGGTTGTGCTCCAGCAGTTCGCTCTCCCCGGTGAGGCGGAGCACCTCGCGCAGGGTCAGCTCGTGCTCGGCGGTGATCTGGTCGAAGATGTGGTGCAGCTCGGCGGGCACCAGCTGCTCGACGTAGTGGCGGGCGATCCGCAGGTCGGTCTTGGCCAGCGTCATGGCGACGTTGGACAGGAAGTTGCGGAAGAAGTGCCACTGGCCGTACATCTCGTCCAGGACGTCCCCGAGACCCGCCTCGCGGGCGGCGGCGAGGCCGGCGCCGACGCCGAACCAGCCGGGCACGATCTGGCGGGACTGGGTCCAGCCGAACACCCACGGGATGGCGCGCAGGCCGTCCAGGCCCGCGCCCGAGTCGGGGCGGCGGGACGGCCGGGAGCCCAGGTGCAGCGAGGCGAGCTGGTCGACCGGGGTGGCCGCGAAGAAGTACTTCGGCAGGTCCTCCTGCTCGACCAGGGCGCGGTACGCGGTGTGCGCGGCCGCCGAGACCTGGTCCATCGCGGCGTCCCAGCGGGCCAGCTCCTCGGGGGCCTGGCGGGGGGCGGTGTGCAGCGCCGAGGCGGACAGGGTGGCCGAGATGGTCAGTTCCAGGTTCTCCCGGGCCAGCGAGGGCAGCAGGTACTTGTCGGAGATCACCTCACCCTGCTCGGTGACCTTGATCTCGCCCTCCAGGGTGCCCCAGGGCTGGGCCAGGATGGCCTCGTGCGAGGGGCCGCCGCCGCGGCCGACGGTGCCGCCGCGGCCGTGGAAGAGCCGCAGCCGGATCCCGTAGCGGTGGGCGACGTCGCGCAGCCGGCGCTGGGCTCGGTGGATCTCCCACTGGGAGGTGGTGATGCCGCCGAACTTGGAGGAGTCGGAGTAGCCGAGCATGACCTCCTGGACGTCGCCGCGCAGCGAGACGAGCAGCCGGTAGGAGGGGTCGGAGAGCATCTCGTCCAGGATCCGGTCGGCCTCCTGGAGTTCGTCGGTGGTCTCCAGCAGCGGCACGATGCCGATCTTGGCGATACCGGCGTGCAGGTCGATCAGACCGGCCTCGCGGGCCAGCACGGTGGCGGCGAACACGTCGTCGGCGCCCTGGCACATCGAGATGATGTAGCTCTCGACGATCTCGTCGCCGAACCGCTCGAAGCCCTCGCGGATGGTGTTGAAGACGCCGAGGGTCTTGGTGCCCGCGGCGTCCAGCGGGGCCGGGGTGGGCGCGAGCGGGCGGCGCGAGCGGAGCTCCTTGGCGAGCAGCTTCTGCCGGTACTCGCGGGGCATGTCCGCGTAGCGCCAGGCCTCCTCGCCGAGCCGGTCGAAGAGCTGGCCGAGCGCGTGGTGGTGGGCCTCGGCGTGCTCGCGGACGTCCATGGTGGCGAGCTGGAGGCCGAAGGCCTCGATGGTGCGGATGGCGCGGGCGAGCCGCCCGTCGGCGATCAGGCCGCCGCGGTGGGAGCGGAGCGACTCCTGGATCAGCCGGAGGTCGGCGACCAGCTCGCGGGTGCCGAGGTAGTCGCGGCCCGCGATGTGCGGGGTGCCCTGGGCGAGCCGCTCGCGGGTGTTCTCCAGCTTGAGCCGGACGCAGGTGGCCTTGAGGCGGTAGGGCTCCTCGGCGTTCATCCGCTTGTAGCGCGGGCTCAGCTCGGGGAGCACGTCCAGGTCGGCGTGGAGCGAGGCGACCAGCTCGGCCGAGGCGCCGGCCAGGCGCTCGGAGGTGGAGAGCGAGTTGCGCAGGTCGTCGACGGCCGCCAGGGCGTCCTTGATGCCGTACTCGTGCTGGAGGTTCAGGACGTCCCAGGTGACCTGCGGGGTGACGTTCGGGTTGCCGTCGCGGTCGCCGCCGATCCAGGTGCCGAAGGTGAGCGGGCGGACGCCGTCGGGCAGGGTGAGGCCGACCCGGGCGAGCTCCTCGTGCAGCTCCTCCAGGACCTCGGGGACGGCCTCGCGGTAGAGCTCGTCCAGGTAGTAGACGGCGTTGCGGGCCTCGTCGGTCGGCTCCGGGCGGGCGATCCGCAGCTCGTCGGTCTGCCAGAGCAGGTCGATGACCTCGGCGAGGCGGCGGTCGGCCTGCCGCTTGGCGGAGGTGGTGCGGGCCTGGTCGGCGTGCGAGAGGCCGGCGGCGATCTGCTCGCGGTGGATCCGGTCGAGCAGCTCGCCGATCCGGCGGAGCTTGTTGAGGACGCTGCGGCGGGCGGCCTCGGTGGGGTGGGCGGTGAAGACCGGGCGGACGGCCAGGTGGGCCAGGGTGTTCGCGAGGTGCTTCGGGTCCGCCTCGCCGAGCTGGTCCGCGGTCTGGGCGAGCAGCGAGCCCTCGCGGGCGCGGCGGGTGGCCAGCTCCCGGCCGCGGTGCACCTGCTCGGTGACGTTGGCGAGGTGGAAGTAGGTGGAGAACGCGCGGACCAGCTTGGCGGCGGTGTCCAGGTCGATGTCGGAGAGCAGTTCGGCGGTGGCCTCGCCGTCGGTGCGGCTCAGCAGGCGGACCTGTTCGACCAGGCCCAGCAGCTGGGGGCCCTCCTGGCGGACCAGCGTCTCGCCGAGGAGGTCGCCGAGGCGGCGGATGTCCGCGCGCAGGGCTGTGTTGTCGGCGTCGGCGCCGGCGGGGCCGACACGGCTGGGGCTGTCCGCCGGGGTGGGGACCGGAGCGGTCACGGCTGGCTCCCTGTGGTGGTGGGGTTCGGCAACGGCTCATCGTCACAGCTCCGCACACGTGTGGCGGGTGTGACGCGTGCGGACCGCGCTGTCCGACGCGACCCAGCATAGGTGTCGGGGCGGTTGCTGTCCGCGAGGTGGCCGGATGGCGGACAAGATCACAGCCGGTTCGGGTGGTCTGGACCACTTGAGGGCCCGCACGGGTGTCGGGGCGGAACCGGGTGGGGACGGGTCGGGGTTCACGCTTAGGCTGTGGGGCTATGAGCAAGTCGCCTGGGGAGCGCGAGCGGGACCGGTCGTTCTGGTGGTGGGAGCGACGGCGCAGCGCTCTCCTGGACATCGGGCTGGCGGCGCTGGCGGCGCTGGAGTGCGCGGCCAGCGCGGTCGCCTTCCTGGCGCCCCGGGTCCACCTGGGCGTGGTGGCCATCGTCGGGGTCGCGCTGTTCGGCGCGGCGGCCGGCGCCACGCTGGTGCTGCGGCGGCGCTGGCCGGCGGTGCCGGTGCTGGTGGCCCTGGTGGCGATGCCCGGGATGCTGGGCGTGGTGCTGCTGACGGTGTCGCTCTACACGCTCGCGGAGACCTGGGAGTGGCCGAGCCGGCGCCGGCGGGTGGTGGCGCTGTCCGCCCTGGCCTTCGCCGAGGCGGTCGGCGTGATGCTGGTGTCCATGCTCACCCCCTCCGACCTGACGGTGGAGCAGCCGCCGCTCTGGGGGCAGGTGCTGCTGTCGGTGCTGGTGGCCGTCGGCCTGACCGTGCCGCCGGTGGTCACCGGCCTGTACGTGGGCGCGCGGCGGCGGCTGATCGAGTCGCTCAAGGACCGCGCGCACGGCCTGGAGACCGAGCTGGACCTGCTGGCCGAGCAGGCCCGCGAGCGTGCCCGCCGGGCCCGGCTGGAGGAGCGGACCAGGATCGCCCGGGAGATGCACGACGTGGTGGCCCACCGGGTGTCGCTGATGGTGGTGCACGCCGGGGCGCTGGAGCGGATCGTGGCGAAGGACCCGGAGAGGGCGGCCCAGAGCGCCAAGCTGATGGGGGAGGTCGGCCGGCAGGCGCTGAACGAACTGCGCGAGATCCTCGGGGTGCTGCGGATGTCGGACGACAGCGCGCCGGAGCCGGACTCGCTGGTCGCGCTGCCCCGGCTGGTCGACCAGTCGAGGGCGGCCGGGATGGCCGTCACCCTGACCGTCAGCGGCAGCCGCCAGGAGTTCACCACCGAGGCCGAGCAGACCGCGTACCGGGTGGTGCAGGAAGGCCTGACCAACGCGCACAAGCACGCCGGTGGCGCGCAGGTCGCCGTGCTGCTCGCCTACGCGCCCAACGGCGTGCGGGTCAGCGTGGTGAACGCCTGCCCGGGCGGCGAGCGGACGGCGGCGGCGCTGCCCAGCGGGGGCAACGGGCTGATCGGGATGCGGGAGCGGGTGGTCGCGCTGGGCGGCACCTTCTCGGCGGGGCCGGAGGCGGACGGGGGCTTCCGGGTCGAGGCGGTGCTGCCGTCCCGGCTGGCCGTCCGGGCCGACCGGCTGGGGTGAGGCCGCCGGCCGGGCGGCGTCCGTCCGGCGCGGCCCGGGCCGGAGCGCTCAGCCCTCGTCGGCGGTGCGGTCAGCCCTCGTCGGCGGTGCGCAGCCGCTCGGGCGCGGTACCGAGGACGAGGGTGCTGATCGCCTGGTCGACGCCGTGGCCGAGGAACCACTCCCCGGTGTGGTCCAGGCTGTAGACCCGGCCCTCCTCGTCCACCGCCAGCAGGGCCTGGCCGTACGCCTCCTCGCCGAGCGGGGCGAGCCGGGTGTCCAGGGCGCGGCCGAGGTCGGCCAGGGTGCGCGGCTGGTGGAGCCCGCAGAGCGGGTCCACCAGGAAGGGCGTCCGGGCCAGCTGGCGCCCCGGGCCGTCGAGGTCGAAGGCGAGGCCGCCGAACTCGGCCCAGGCCTCCACCGCGGCCGGGAACACCGCGTGACCGACGCCGGCCGGGCCGCCGTACGCCGCCAGGGCGTCGGCCCACTCCTCGGCCTGGCGGATCTGCCAGCGGCCGGGGTGCCAGCCGGCCGCCTTGAGTTCGGCGGCGACATCGGCCGGAAAGCGCGGGCGGCTGCGCAGGGCGGACCCGCCGGACGTGCTCGGCGGGGGCAGCGGCGGACTGGGCGGACTGGGCGGACTGGGCGGGTTCAGGGCGGGCTCCGGCGGCTCGGGGACAGGGGCGTACGCGGGTGCGCGGTCAGCGGGCGGGCGGCCCGACCGCGACGCTCCGCACGGCGAAGTGCTCCAGCAGCGGTACGCAGGAGCGGCAGGGCGGGGCGTGGGTGCCGTGCGCCGGGTCGTGCTCCTCGCGGATCCGTACGGTGGTCAGCCGCGAGCCCTTGAGCGCCTTGCGGGCCTCGGGCAGGCCCAGCGGCTTGCGGGCGGCGCGCTTGGAGCGCTTGGCGTCCACGACGGCCAGGTACTGGGAGAGCAGGACGGCCTCCGGGCAGCGGCCGGTGAAGCGCTCGCGGTGCTCCAGCGGCAGCGCGTCCAGGAAGTCGGCCACCAGGGGGTGCAGGGCCGGGCGCCGGGCGGGCTTGTCGCCCGCCAGGGTGTGCACCTCGCCGCCCTTCAGCGACAGGGCGGCGGCGACGGCGGGCAGCAGGCTGTCGCGGAAGTGGCGCAGCACGGGCGGGCCGGCCGGTTCGCCGGTGGTCATACGTCGTCCTCCTCCTGTTCGTCCGCCGGTGACGGGACCGTGTGGGGTCAGTCCGGGGCAAGCCTGT
This sequence comes from Kitasatospora sp. NPDC059973, assembly GCF_042737525.1. Lineage (NCBI taxonomy): Bacteria > Bacillati > Actinomycetota > Actinomycetes > Kitasatosporales > Streptomycetaceae > Kitasatospora > Kitasatospora sp. NPDC059973. The sequence goes on from NZ_JBHWUI010000136.1 coordinate 16,315, forward strand.
CAAATGGCACCGACATCCGTACAACCGGGGGGCGACGGCCGGCCACCGGCGGGCCGGTGGGCACGCCGTGTCGGCCGGATCCGCACGCCGTCGTCACGACTCGTTCCCGGGTTTCCCGAATCCGCCTCCGGCCGGGGGCGGCGGCCGGTAGCGTTCCAGCAGCGAGCCAAGGGGGTGGCCGGCCCCTGGGGGGTTGATCGGCCGGTGCGGCAACTCCTCTGCTCGGTCTGGCCGTTGAGGCCGTCGGGGCAAGGGCGCCCCGGCGTCGAGCAAGGGGGGTCTTGCGATGACGGGGACGGAAACCGCGAACGAGGCGCCCGGCGAGCACGTGCCGACCCCGGGCGCGCCGCCGCAGCCCGCGCCCGCGCACCCGATCGGGATCGCGGTGGTCGGCGCCGGCTACTGGGGCCCGAACCTGGTCCGCAACGCGCAGCAGACGGCGGCGCTGCGCCTGCACTGGCTCTGCGACCTGGACGAGGCCAGGTCCCGCCGGGTGCTGGGCGAGTACAGCACCGTCCGGTCCACCACCTCGTTCGCCCAGGTGCTCGCGGACGAGCGGGTCGGCGCGGTCGCGGTCGCCACCCCGGCCGCCGCGCACTACCGGCTGGCCCGGGCCGCGCTGGAGGCGGGCAAGCACGTCCTGGTGGAGAAGCCGATCACCACCTCCGCCGCGGAGGCCGCCGAGCTGGTGGCCATCGCCGAGGAGCGCGGCCTGGTGCTGATGTGCGACCACACCTTCTGCTACACGCCCGTGGTGCGCCGGATCCGCGAGCTGGTGCACGGCGGGGAGATCGGCGACGTCCAGTTCTTCGACTCGGTGCGGATCAACCTCGGGCTGGTCCAGCCGGACGTGGACGTGCTCTGGGACCTCGCCCCGCACGACCTGTCCATCCTGGACTTCGTCCTGCCACCGGGCGTCGAACCGATCGGGGTCTCCGCCCAGGGCGCCGACCCGATCGGGGCCGGCCGGGCCTGCGTGGCCTATCTGACGGTCCGGCTGAGCAACGGCGCGCTGGCGCACTGCCACGTCAACTGGCTCTCCCCGACGAAGGTCCGCACGACGCTCATCGGCGGCTCGCGGCGCACCCTGGTCTGGGACGACCTCAACCCGCAGGCCCGGCTCGCGGTGCACGACCGCGGCGTGGACCTCACCCCGCCCGACGAGCTGACCGACGCGATCCGCCACCAGACGCTGATCTCCTACCGGGTGGGCGAGATGGTCGCGCCCGCGCTGGTCGAGCAGGAGGCGCTGCGCAACGTGATGGCCGAGTTCGCCGCCGCCATCACCGAGGGCCGGGCCCCGCTCACCGACGGCCGGGCCGGACTGCGCGTGCTGCAGCTGCTGGAGGCCGCCTCGCTCAGCCTGGAGCTCGGCGGCGCCACCGTCCCGGTCGGCGCCGGTCCCGACGAACTGTCCGACGCGAACGAGAGGGCCGCCGCGCGGTGAACGCTGTACAGATCGAGGGCTCCCGCTGCCTGGTCACGGGCGGGGCCGGCACCATCGGCTCCACCGTGGTCGACCAGCTGATCGCGGCGGGCGCCCGCGAGGTGGTCGTGCTCGACAACTTCGTCCGCGGCCGGGCGGCCAACCTGGCGTACGCCCGCGAGCTCGCCGCACCCGGGCAGCTGCGGGTGGTGGACGGCGACATCCGCGACCGCGGCCTGCTGCGCGAGCTGCTGGGCCCCGGCACCGACCTGCTGTTCCACCTGGCCGCGATCCGGATCACCCAGTGCGCCACCGAGCCCAGGCTGGCCCTGGAGATCATGGTGGACGGCACCTTCGACGTGGTCGAGGCCGCCGCGGAGGTCGGCGTCGGCAAGGTGATCGCCTCCTCCACCGCCTCCGTCTACGGCCTCGCCGACGTCTTCCCGACGCCGGAGACCCAGCACCCGTACCACAACGACACCCTGTACGGGGCGGCCAAGGTCTTCAACGAGGGCCTGCTGCGCAGCTTCCACGCGATGGCCGGCCTGGACTACGTCGCGCTCCGGTACTTCAACGTGTACGGGCCCCGGATGGACGTCCACGGCAAGTACACCGAGGTGTTCATCCGCTGGATGGAGCGGATCGCCGCCGGGCAGCCGCCGCTGGTCTTCGGCGACGGCGCGCAGACCATGGACTTCGTCTACACCGAGGACATCGCCCGGGCCAACCTGCTGGCCGCCGCGGCGCCCGTCACCGACCGGGTCTACAACATCGCCAGCAGCACCGAGGTCTCGCTGCGCGGGCTGGCCGACGCCCTGCTCACCGCGATGGACCGCACCGACCTCGACGTCGAGCTCGGCCCCGCCCGGGGCACCGCCGGCGGCGTGGTCCGGCGCCTGGCGGACATCACCGCCGCCGAACGCGACCTCGGCTGGAAGCCCGAACTGGGCCTCGACGACGGCCTGCGCAGGCTGGTCGCCTGGTGGCGCGAGCAGTAGTCCCCTCGTCTGCACGGCAGTTCGGAGTACACCTGTGTCCACCATCCCCGTCATGATCCCCTGGCTCGGCGAGGAGGAGGCCCTCGCCGCCGCCGAGGCCGTCCGCTCCGGCTGGGTGGCCCAGGGCCCCCGGGTCGCCGAGTTCGAGCGGGCCTTCGCCGAGCACCTCGGGGTACCGCACGCCGTCGCGGTCTCCTCCTGCACCACCGCCCTGCACCTGGCGCTGATCGGCGCCGGGGTCGGGCCGGGGGACGAGGTCGTCGTCCCCTCGTTCTCCTTCGTCGCCACCGCCAACGCCGTCACCTACGTCGGCGCCGTCCCGGTCTTCGCCGACGTGGACGTCACCACCGGCAACCTCACCGCCGCCACCGTCGAACCCCTGCTCACCGAGCGGACCAGGGCCGTGATCGCGGTCGACCAGGGCGGCGTCCCGGTCGACCTGGACGGGCTCCGCGCGCTCGTCGAACCGCGCGGGGCCACCGTGGTCGAGGACGCCGCCTGCGCGGCCGGCTCCGTCCACCGGGGCCGGCCGGTGGGCGGCACGGCGGCGCTGGCCGCCTACTCCTTCCACCCGCGCAAGCTGCTCACCACCGGTGAGGGCGGCATGGTCACCTGCCAGGACGGCGCGCTCGCCGCCCGGCTGCGCCGGCTGCGCGAGCACGGGATGAGCGTCTCGGCCGCCGACCGGCACGCCGCGAAGGACGGCGCCGGCCGGCTGGAGACGTACGACGAGACCGGCTTCAACTACCGGATGACCGACATCCAGGCGGCGATCGGCCTGGTGCAGCTGCGCAAGCTGCCGGCCATGGTCGCCCGGCGGCGCGAACTCGCCGAGCGGTACCGGGAGCTGCTGGCCGGCACCGGCGGCCGGCTGGTGGCCGACCCGGCGCACGGCAGCACCAACTACCAGTCCTGCTGGCTGCTGCTCCCGGACACCGCCCCCGACCGCGGCGCGGTGCTCGCCGACCTCGCCGCCGCCGGCGTCTCCGCCCGGCGCGGCATCATGGCGGCCCACCTGGAGGCCCCGTACCAGGGCACCGCCCGGGTGCCGCTGCCCGCCACCGAGCTGCTCACCGGCCGCTCGCTGATCCTGCCGCTCTACCACGCGCTCACCGAGCGGCAGCAGGACCGGGTGGTCGGGGCCGTGCGCGCGGCGCTTGGCTGAACCGGCCCGGCCGGCCCCGGCCGTTCACGTTCACGTCCACGGCCACGTTCACGTCCACGGCCACGTCCACGGCCACGGCCCGGGGCCGGGCCGTCGCCGCCGTCCGCCCGCTCCGATCCGCCGAGACACCCCAGGGGGAGACCAGGATGAGCACCGATCAGCCCGTCGACGAGCCGGTTCCGCTGGTGGACCTGAAGGCCGCGCACGCCGAGGTGGAGGCCGAGGTCCGGGCCGGCTTCGACCGGGTGCTCGCCACCGGCGGCTACGTCAAAGGCCCCGAGACGGCCGGCTTCGAGGCGGAGTACGCGGCCTTCTCCGGCGCCCGGCACTGCGTCGGCGCCGCCAACGGCACCGACGCGCTCGAACTGGCGCTGCGCGCCCTCGACCTGCCGCCCGGCGGCGGCGTGGTGCTCCCCGCCAACACCTTCGTCGCCACCGCGGAGGCCGTGGTCCGGGCCGGGCTGCGCCCGGTGCTGGTCGACGCCGACCCGGACCACCTGCTGATCGACCCCGAGCGCGTGGCGGACGCGCTGCCCGGCGCCGTCGCGCTGCTGCCCGTCCACCTCAACGGGCAGCTCGCCCCGATGGGCCCGCTGCTGGAGCTGGCCGCCGGCCGGCCGGTGGTGGAGGACGCCGCGCAGTCCCAGGGCGCCCGGCAGCACGGCCGCGCCCTCCACGGGCTGATCTCCGCCACCAGCTTCTACCCCGGCAAGAACCTCGGCGCGTACGGGGACGCGGGCGCCGTCGTCACCGACGACGACGCCCTGGCGGCCGCCGTCCGGCTGATCGGCGACCACGGCTCGGGCCGCAAGTACCAGCACGAGCGGTTCGGCTTCAACTCCCGGATGGACGCGCTGCAGGCCGTCGTGCTGCGGGCCAAGCTGCGCCGGCTGCCCGGCTGGAACGAGGCCCGCCGGGCCGCCGCCGAGCGCTACCACCGGCTGCTGGCCGGGATCGACGGCCTCACCCCGCCGCGGACCGCGCCCGGCAACGAGCACGTCTGGCACCTGTACGCGGTGCGGATCGGGCCCGGCCGGGACCGGGGCGCGGTGCTGGCCGCGCTGCAGGCCGCGGGCATCGGCGCCGGCGTCCACTACCCGGTACCCGTCCACCTCCAGCCGGCGTTCCGGCAACTCGGCCACGGCGCGGGCGCGTTCCCGGTCGCCGAGCGGGCCGCCCGGGAGCTGCTCACCCTGCCGCTCCACCCGCACATCACCGCGGCCCAGCAGGAACGCGTCGTGGAGACGCTGGCCAAGGCGCTCGCCGCCTGAGCCCCGGCGGGCCGGCGCGGTCCGGGCCCGCGGCCGCGCTCCCCGCCCGTGGCCCGCGGGCCGTCCGGTGTGCCCGGGCGGGGGGTCGTGGCCCGGGGGGACCCCCTACGCTGGTGTCCAGCAAGCGCACCGAATTTGCAGCAGCCAGTGGGGGCTCCCAGATGACGACAGGTCGGCCCGGCGTCGCCGCCGCGCCCAACGCGGCGTACGCAGGTCAGGTGGTGCAGTTCCCGGACCCGGTCCGCGCGGAGCGGCACCCCGCCGGGGTCAGGGTGGACGAGCACGGTCACCCGGACTTCGGTCCGTACGCGGCGGCCGCGGCCGAGGTGGCCGATCCGCCGGAGGGCTTCGGCGTCGACGAACTGCGGCTGACGGACTACGTCTCGGCCAATGCCGCGCAGTTCACCCAGGGCCATCCGCTCTGGGCCGACCTGGAGACCGCCGTGGCCACCCCGCCCGGCTGGACCTGGCACCACGCGGTCGGCCGGGCCGCGCCCGGCTGGCGGCGGATGGAGCTCGTCCCGGTCGAGGTGAAGGCGCTGCTGCGGCACCACGGCGGCCTGGCCACCTCCACCGCGGACCACACCCGCCGCGGCACCCGCCCCTTGCAGGAGCGCCGGCCGGTGCACTTCTCGCTCGCCCGGGACGGCGGCGACCCGATCGGCGTCCCCGAGGACCTGGTGCAGCGGGCCGAGGAGCGCCTCGGCTACCGGCTGCCCGGCGCGTACCGGACCTTCCTCAAGCTGGCCGGCGGCCGGGCCCCGGTCGGTGTGGCGCTCGACCCCGAGCTGGGGCTGCTGCTCGACCAGCCGTTCCTGACCCTCAGCGAGGAGTACGGGACGGAGGACGTCGTCTACGCCAACAAGTGCCTGCGCGACCACCTCACCAAGGACTACCTGGGCATCGCCTACGCCCAGGGCGGCATCGTGGCGCTCAAGGTGCGCGGCGACCGGGCCGGCTCGGTCTGGTTCTGCCTCTACGACGACGCCCGTGACGGCGGCGCCCCCGAGGCGCCCGAGGAGCGGGTCGCCCGGCTGCTGCTGCCCTGCGGCGAGGACTTCGACGACTTCCTGCTCCGGCTGGCCGGCAGTCCGCCGGAACTGGAGACGGTCGCGGAGCTGATGGTGGACGGCGGGTTCGCCCGCGCCGTGCCGGTGGGCTGACGTGGCCCGTACGGCTGCGGCGACGGTGGTAGCGGAACAAGCGGGGACGAAGGGGACAGGGGTGAACCGGGCGTGGTGACGTACACGCAGGCGCAGGAGCTCGCCGACGAGTGGATCAACGGCGGGGTGCCGCGTCCGCAGCAGCGCGAGGTACGGGTCCGGGAGTTCGACCTGGGCTTCGTCTGCTGGGCGGTGCAGCCCGCGGAGGGCGCGGCCGGTGGCTCCGGCGGCCCGGCGGACGGCTCCGAGGGCTCGGCGGCCCCGGGCGGCTCGGCGGGTGAGGCGCGGCTGGTGATCGCCCGGGACTCCGGCGCCAGCACGCTCTGGCCGGCGCTGCCGGTCAACGAGGTGGTCCGGCAGTACGAGGAGGTCTACGGACGGCCCGTCGCGGCCAATCCGGCCGGGGCGGCCAGGCCCGCGCCCGGGCCGGTGGAGGCGACGTCCTTCCTGCTCAGCCCGCCGCAGTGGCTCCAGGAGGCGGGGGCCGCGGCGATCGCCGCCGAGGCCGACCGGCTCGGCGCCCCGGCGCCCGCGCATCCGGGCCCGCCGGCTCCGGCACCCGCCGCCGCTCCGGCCGCTCCGGTCGCTCCGGCCGGCTCCGAGGTGCCGCCGGTGCCGCCGGCACCCGCCGTGCTGACCACGCCGCCGGTCTCCGAGCGGCCGGCCGGGGACGCGCCGACCATGCTCGCCCCGCCGCCCGGCCAGGGCGGCCCGCTCCCGGCCGCGCCGGCGGTCGCCCCGCCGGTGCCCGCCACGCCGCTCGCTCCGCCCGCCCCGCCCGTCCCGTCCCCGCCGGCCGCCGGTGCCGAGGCGGCGACCGTGCTGCTGCCCGACGGTCTGCGGACCAACGGCGCCGGTCTGGCCGGCGAGCCGCGGCCCGGCGCCGAGGCGGCCACCGTGCTGCTGCCCGAGGGCGGCTACGGGATGGCCCCGGTGCCCCCCGCCGCCGCTCCGGCGGTCGAGCCCGCCCCGACGGTGCTGGCGCCGCCGGACGCGATGCCCGGCCTGATGGGGCTGCCCGGTGCCCCGGGACCGGGCGCCCCGGTCCCCGGTGCGCCGGCCGCGCCGGTGCCGCCGTCGGCCGAGCAGGCCCCGACCGTGCTGGCCTCGCCGGACGCGATGCCCGGCCTGATGGGCCTGCCCGGCGCCCCCGGTCCGGGCG
>NZ_JBHWUI010000137.1:0-22827 GCF_042737525.1 Kitasatospora sp. NPDC059973
GGCCGGCGCTCGTCACGAGCGCCGGCCCCTTCGTCACGGGCGTCGGAGCGGGCCTCAGACGGTGCGGAAGGCCAGCACCACGTTGTGGCCGCCGAAGCCGAACGAGTTGTTCAGCGCGGCGATCCGGCCCTCGGGCAGCTTGCGCGGCTCGTCCCGGACGATGTCCGCGTCCACGTCGTCGTCCAGCTCGCCGACGTTGATGGTCGGCGGGGCGATCCGGTTGTACAGGGCCAGCACGGTGGCGACGGTCTCGATGCCGCCGGCGCCGCCCAGCAGGTGGCCGGTCATCGACTTGGTCGCCGAGACGGCGATGTGGTCGAGGTGCTCGCCGAGCTCCTTGCGCAGCGCCTTCAGCTCGGCCGTGTCGCCCTGCGGGGTCGAGGTGGCGTGCGCGTTGACGTGCACGATCTCGGCCTTGTCGAGCGGGTTGCGCTCGAACAGGTCGGCCAGCGCACGGGCCACACCGGCACCGGTGGGCTCGGGCTGGGCGATGTGGTGGGCGTCCGAGGAGAGGCCCTGACCCACCGCCTCGCAGTAGATCCGGGCGCCGCGGGCCTCGGCGTGCTCGACCGACTCCAGCACGACCACGCCCGCGCCCTCGCCGAGCACGAAGCCGTCGCGGCCCTTGTCGTACGGGCGGGAGGCGCCCTCGGGGTCGTCGTTGTTCTTGGACATCGCCATCATGTTGGCGAACGCGGCGATCGGCAGCGGGTGGATCGCGGCCTCGGTACCACCGGCCACCACGACGTCGGCGCGGCCGCTGCGGATCATCTCGATCGCGTAGCCGATCGCCTCGGCGCCGGAGGCGCAGGCGGAGACGGGGGTGTGCACACCGGCCCGGGCGCCGACCTCCAGGCCGACGTTGGCCGCCGGGGAGTTCGGCATCAGCATCGGCACGGTGTGCGGGGAGACCTTGCGGGCGCCCTTGTCCTTCAGCACGTCGTACTGGTCGAGCAGGGTGGTGACACCGCCGATGCCCGAGGCGATCACGGCGCCCAGGCGCTCCGGCGCGAGCTTGGAGGAATCGTCGGTGGCCGGCGTCTCGTAGCCGGCGTCGGCCCACGCCTCGCGGGCCGCGATCAGCGCGAACTGCGCCGAGCGGTCCAGCCGGCGGGCCAGCGGACGGGGGAGGATCTCGCCCGGTTCGACCGCGGTGCGCGCGGCGATCCGGACGGGCAGCTCGGTGGCCCACTCCTCGGTCAGGGCAGCCACTCCGGAGCGCCCGGCGACCAGGTTCTCCCAGGTGGTGGCGGCGTCGCCGCCCAGCGGCGTGAAGGCGCCGATACCCGTGACGACCACGGTACGGTTTTCAGCGGTCACTGGATCTTCTTCTCTCACGTTTGTGCGGGGGGCGGCGGCGAGCCGTGGATGGCCCGGCCGGGCGCCCGGTGGGGCGTCCCGGCCGGCGTGTCGGCCGCCTGCGGGAGGCGGCCGACGTCAGGCGTCGAACGAGTCGAACGCTCAGGCGTTGGCGAGGATGTAGTCCACCGCGTCGCCGACGGTCTTCAGGTTCTTGACCTCGTCGTCCGGGATCTTCACGTCGAAGCGCTCCTCGGCGGCCACGACGACCTCGACCATGGAGAGCGAGTCGACGTCCAGGTCATCGGTGAAGGACTTGTCGACCTCGACGTCCTCGGTCGGGATGCCGGCGATCTCGTTGACGATCTCAGCGAGACCTTCCAGGACCTCGTCCTTGGTAGCCATACTGGCTGCTCCTCTTCGGTGTTGAATGCGCCGCCCGGCGGACGGACGCAGGCTTGTGGATGGGTTGGGGCGAAAGTTGCCTAGGGGAGCGTAACGACTGCTGCCGCGTAGACCAGACCCGCCCCGAACCCGATGATCAGCGCGAGGTCCCCGCTGCGGGCCTCACCGCTTTCCAGCATGCGTTCCATCGCCAGCGGGATGGAGGCCGCGGAGGTGTTGCCGGTCTCGGTGATGTCGCGTGCGACGGGCACCGATTCGGGCAGCTTCAGCGCCTTGATCATGGCATCGGTGATGCGCATGTTGGCCTGGTGGGGGATGAACGCGCCCAGCTGGTCGGCGGTGATCCCGGCGGCGTCGAGCGCCTGCTGGGCCACCTTGGCCATCTCCCAGACCGCCCAGCGGAAGACCGACTGGCCCTCCATGCGCAGGGCCGGCCACTTGATCTCCTCGCCGGCGCCGTTGACGGCGTCCTCCTTGGCGAAGGCGGTGTCCCAGGCCTGGGTCTGCGAGATGACGTCCTTCTGGGAGCCGTCCGAGCCCCAGATGACCTTGCCGATTCCGGGCGTGTCGGACGGGCCGACGATCGCGGCACCGGCGCCGTCACCGAAGATGAAGGCGGTCGAGCGGTCCGACTGGTCGGTCAGGTCGCTGAGCCGCTCCACGCCGATCACCAGCACGTACCCGGCGCTGCCGCCGCGGATCATGCCGTCGGCCAGGCCCAGGCCGTAGCCGAAGCCGGCGCAGGCGGCCGAGATGTCGAAGGCCGGGGCGGTGCCGCAGCCCAGCCGCTCGGCGATCTCGGTGGCGATCGCGGGGGTCTGCTTGAGGTGCGAGACGGTGGCGACGATCACGCCGCCGATCTGCTCGGGGCTGATCCCGGCCTGCGCGATGGCCTTGCCGGCGGCCTGCACCGACATCTCGGCGACGGTCTCCTCCGGGCCGGCCCAGCGCCGCTCGGCGATCCCGCTGCGGGTGCGGATCCACTCGTCCGAGGAGTCGATCCAGTTCAGGACCTCGGAGTTGGGGATCACCCGGACCGGGCGGTAGCCGCCGACGCCGTGGATGCGCGAGTGGCGGGCACCGGTGACGGGCTTGATCTGGGGCTGGCTCATGCCTTGTTCTCCTGATCCTGACCGCCGTGCTCCGCGACGAGGTCACGGGCCTTGTCCAGATCGGCGGGGGTCTTGAGGGCAAGCGTCGCCACACCCTTGAGGTTGCGCTTGACCAGTCCGGTGAGGGTACCCGCAGGCGCGAGCTCGATGACCGCGGTCGCGCCCAGCCGCTGCAGGGTCTCCATGCAGAGGTCCCAGCGGACCGGGTTGGAGACCTGCGAGACCAGCCGGTCCAGCACCTCGGTGCCGTCCGTCACGACCTCGCCGTCCCGGTTGGACACGTAGGTGACCTCCGGGTTCGCGACCGTCAGGGTCGGGGCGAGCTTCGCCAGCCGCTCGACACCGGGCGCCATGTGCTCGGTGTGGAACGCGCCGGCGACCTTGAGCCCGATCAGCCGGGAGACCGGCGGCGGGTCGGCCTTCAGGGCCTCCAGCTGGGCCAGCGTGCCGGCCGCGACGATCTGGCCCCCGCCGTTGTTGTTGGCCGGGGTCAGGCCGTGCTCCGCCAGCTTGGCGGCGACGACCTCGGGGTCGCCGCCGAGCACGGCGAGCATGCCGGTCTCGGTGGCGGCGGCGGCCTCGGCCATCGCCAGGCTGCGTTCGCGGACGAAGGTCAGCGCGTCGTGGGCGGACAGCACCCCGGCGCCGGCGGCGGCGGTGATCTCACCGACGCTGTGACCGGCCACGGCACCGACCAGCGCACGGGCGCGGTCCTCGTCCGGGAACAGCGCGCGGGCGGTCACCAGACCGGCCGCGACCAGCAGCGGCTGGGCGACGGCGGTGTCCTTGATCTCCTCGGCGGACGCCTCTGTGCCGGCGTGCACCAGGTCGAGCCCGGCGACCTCCGACCAGCCGCGCAGGCGGTCGGCGACGCCGTCGAGCTCCAGCCAGGGGCTGAGGAAACCGGGGGACTGGGCACCCTGTCCAGGGGCGACGATTACGAGCACGGTTCAACCCTCTCTCGCCAGGCGCCCGGGGGCGGGTAGGCGACGGTAACGAAGAAAAGCATCCGGGATTGTCAGTTCCCTACATCGGGGTCAACTCTGCTCCCCGGCCGCGGCGAGTCGGCCCAGCGCCAGTGCGATACGCAGCGTGAAGGCCGAACGTACGTCGGATGGAGCGTAGCCCGTGACGTCTGTCACACGTCGGAGCCGGTAGCGCACCGTGTTGGGGTGGACGAAGAGCATCCGGGCGGCTCCCTCCAGAGAGGAGGCCTGCTCCAGGTAGACACTCAAGGTCTCCAGCAGTGCCGAACCGGCCTCGTCGAGCGGTGTGTAGATCTCCTCCACCAGCTGACGGCGCGCCGCCTGGTCGCCGGCGAGCGCCCGTTCGGGCAGCAGGTCGTCGGCCAGGGCCGGGCGCGGGGCGTCGGGCCAGGCGGCGCAGGCCCGCAGGCCGGCCGCGGCGGCGTGCGCCGAGCGGGTCGCCGACAGCAGGTCGGGCACGGTCGGACCGACCACCACCGGCCCCGGCGCGAACTGGCCGATCAGCGCCCGGGCCGCGTGCACCGGCTCCTTCTCGCCACCGACCACCACCACCAGGCGCTTGCCCAGCACCCCGGTCAGGACGTGCAGCTTGGCGTAGCGGGCGGCCCGGCGGATCGCCTCGACCACCAGCTCGCTGTCGCCGTCCGGCGCGCTGCCCATGACCACCCGGACCTGGCTCGGCTGGCCCCAGCCGAGCGCGGCGGCCCGCGACAGCACGCCCTCGTCCGCGTCGCCGGACAGCAGCGAGTTGACGACCAGCGCCTCCAGCCGGGCGTCCCAGGCCCCGCGCGCCTCGGCGGCCTGGGCGTACACCTGGGCGGTCGCGAAGGCGATCTCCCGGGCGTAGACCAGGACGGACTCGCGCATGTCCGCCTCGTCGCCGGGCGAGGCCACCTCCTCGATGGCCTCCTCCATCACCTCGATGGTGGTGCGGATCAGCTCGACGGTCTGGCGCAGCGTGATCGCCCGGGTCAGCTCGCGCGGCGCGGTGCCGAAGACGTCGGTGGAGATCGCCTGCGGGGCGTCGGGGTGGCGGTACCACTCGGTGAAGGCGGCGATGCCGGCCTGGGCGACCAGGCCGATCCAGGAGCGGTGCTCCGGCGGCATCCGCCGGTACCAGCCGAGCTGGTCGTCCATCCGCGCGATCGCGGCGGTGGCCAGCTTGCCCGAGGACTTCTCCAGCCGCTTCAGCGTCGCGACCCGCCGTTCGGCCCGGTCGGCCGCGAGTCTGCGCTCCTGCGCGGTCAGGCGTGGCGCCGCCCGCCCGGGCCGGTCCCGCCCGGAGCCGGGCGTCGGGCTCTTCCCGTTCTTGTCGGGCTTGGCGGTCGGATCGTTCTTGGAGTTCGCGGAGGCGGCTGGCACAAGGACAAGACTGCCTCACCGGAGTGACTGCTCGTGCACAGCCCCCGGCGGAGCGGCACGACGGCGGGCGTCGCGCGCCGCGGGCGCGCCGGCCCCGCCCCGGCCACCGGGCCCGCCGGGGAGCGCCGCCGCCGGGGCCGCGGTGCCCGCGGACCGGCCGCGGACCACGCTACGGTGAAGCCCGTGACCGACGCCCCCGCCCGCCCCCGCGCCGACCTGCGCCGCACCGCCGAGCGCTACCGCTCCACCCCGGCCGAGGGCATCGAGACCAGACACGCGTTCTCCTTCTCGGGCCACTACGACCCGAAGAACACGCACTTCGGCGCGCTGCTCGCCTGCAACGAGGAACTGATCGCCCCCGGGGCGGGGTTCGAGGAGCACAAGCACCGGGACACCGAGATCCTCACCTGGGTCCTGGAGGGCGCGCTGGCCCACCGGGACTCCCGGGGCCACAGCGGGGTGGTCCGCCCCGGGATGCTCCAGTACCTCGGCGCGGGCTCCGGCGTCAGCCACACCGAGCGCAACGTCGGCGGCGCCGACGGGCCGGTCCGCTTCGTCCAGATGTGGCTCCAGCCGGACGTCTTCGACGCGCCCCCGGCGTACGGACTGCGCCGGGTGGAACCGGCGGACGGCGGGTTGACGCTGCTCGCCTCCGGGCTGGCGCGGGACGCCGGGACGGACGCCCTGCGGCTGCGCCGCGGCGACGCCGCGCTCTGGCTGGTGACCGCCGACCCCTGGCAGCCGCTGCCCGCGCTCCCGCCCGCCGCCTGGCGGTACGCCCATCTGACGGCCGGCTCGCTGGGCTTCAGGACGGTACCGGGACCGCAGGGCGGCGGCCGCTCGATGGTGCCCGGCGACAGCGTGCGGATCACCGGCGAGGCCTTCGCCGACCCGACGGCGGGCCAGGACGGCGCCGTCCTGCTGCTCTGGGAGATGCACTCGCCGGTCTCGTACGGCTGAGGGCGGCCCGGTCGGCGCGCCGCCGACCGGGCCCGCCGGGCTCAGCCGCGCAGCTCGGCCAGCACCGCGTCGCCGAGCGCCGGCCAGACCTCGGCGGCCCACGGCCCGAAGTCCCGGTCGGTGAGCGCGACGCAGGCCACGCCGGCGTCCGGGTCCACCCAGAGGAAGGTGCCGGACTGGCCGAAGTGGCCGAAGGTGGCGGGGGAGTTGGCGGTGCCCGTCCAGTGCGGCGCCTTGCCGTCCCGGATCTCGAAGCCGAGGCCCCAGTCGTTCGGCCGGCGGTGGCCGAAGCCCGGCAGCACGCCGCTCGTCCCGGGGAAGGCGACCTCGCGGGTGGCCGCGCGCAGGGTGGACGGGTCCAGCAGCTTGGGCGACTGGAGTTCGGCCGCGAACAGCGAGAGGTCCGCCACCGTGGAGAGGCCGCCGGCGCCGGCCGGGGACTTGTGCGCGGTGTTGATCAGCGTGGAGTGCATCCCGAGCGGTTCGAACACGGCCTCGGCGGCGTAGCGGCCGAACTCGATGCCCGAGGCCTCCTGGAGGGTCCGCGCCAGGACGTCGAACCCGGCGTTGGAGTAGAGCCGGCGGTTGCCCGGCGCGGCCATCACCCGGTGCTCGTCGAAGGCCAGCCCGGAGGTGTGCGCCAGCAGGTGGCGGACGGTCGAGCCGGCCGGCCCGGCCGGGTCGTCCAGCTCGAAGACGCCCTCCTCGACCGCGACCAGCACCGCGTACGAGGTGAGCAGCTTGGTCACCGAAGCGAGCGGGAAGAGGTGCTGCCGCGGGCCGTGCCCGCCCAGGACCGCGCCGTCCGCGCCCCGCACCACCGCCGCCGCGGCGTTGGGCACCGGCCAGGTCTCGATCATCCGCAAGCTCTCCATGGCGCCGACTCTAACGGGCGGCCGAAGGCGGGTGCGGGGTCACCCGGGTGGCAGGCTTGCCTGGAGTGCACTCCAACTCACTAGCGTCGTCGTCATCGTTCACCACTGGGGGTACCGATCATGGCCACACTCGCACCGGTCGCCGTCGACCTGCGGACCTGCTCCGAGGTGTTCCGCACACCGGCCGGCGAGCCGAACCGGACTCCTCGGCACACGATCAGCGAGGTGGCGGCGGCCAGCGGACTGACCGCCCACACCCTGCGCTGGTACGAGCGGATCGGCCTGCTCGACCCGGTCGACCGCTCCGCCTCCGGCCAGCGCCGCTACTGCGACGCCGACCTGCACCGGCTGGCCTTCCTCGGCCGGCTCCGGCTGACCGGCATGACGGTCGCCGACATGCTCCGGTACGTGGAGCTGGCCCGCCGCGGCGAGCGGACCCTGGAGGACCGGCGCGGGCTGCTGCTCGCCCACCGCGAGGAGGTCCGGCAGCGGATCGCCGACCTGCACGCTACCCTCGCCGTCATCGACTACAAGATCGACCTGTACGCCGGAATGATCGCCGACCGCGGCGCCCCCGCGGACGCCCCGGACCCGGCGGACGGCCCGCGGGGGAGGAAGCGGAGCGCCTGACCCGCCCCGGCCCGCCGCCGGCCGCGAACCGCCCGCCCGGTGCGGGGGTTCAGACCGCGCGGCCCGTCCAGGCGGCCAGCCGGGTGTAGGTGTCGGCGCCGTCCGGCACGGGCTGCACGGCGGCGAACGGCACCGGGCCGCCGCGGTACTCGGGCGACAGCACGGCCTCGGCGACCGCCAGCGCGGTCAGCGCCAACCGCTCGTCCAGGGCGAGCCGGCTGCCGAGCGCTTGGGCGATGTCCCAGGAGTGCGTGACCGTCTCCATCACGTAGCCGCCCAGCGCGGCCCGGCCGGGCACCTCGCCCCAGGGGGCGACGGCGGGGCGGTCCAGCTTCGCGTCGTCCGCCCAGGCGGCGACGGCCCGGGCGCGGGCCCGGTCGAGGGCGGCCGGCCAGGCGTCGTCGGCCAGCTCGCCGGTGGCCGCCACGACGTCCTCCGCCCGGCCGCCCTCGCCGATGTAGGCGAGCCGGTGCACGCCGCCGACCACGTGGCTGAGCAGCTGTCGCAGGTCGTACTCGGGGCACGGGGTGGGGCGGTCCAGCGCCTCCGGGGTCACCTCGGCGATCAGCTTCTCCAGCTGGCCGAGCGCGAGCAGGTACTGCGGGCGGGGGTCCTGGGTGGTGTCCATCGGTGATCGGCTCCGTCGAGTGGGGAAGGGGTTTCGGCTCTCGGGAGGCAATCTCCCGGTAAAACCTGACAACTGCCGTCAGGGTTTCTGGAACCCTCGTGCCATGAAGGCCGACCGCCTGCTCTCGATCCTGCTGTTGCTCCAGACCCGCGGCCTGGTGTCCGCCACCGAACTGGCCGAGCGCCTGGAGGTGTCGGTCCGCACCATCTACCGCGACGTCGAGGCGCTCTCGTCGGCCGGCGTCCCGGTGTACACCGAGCGGGGCCGGCACGGCGGGATCGCCCTGCTGCCCGGGTACCGCACCGACGTCAGCGGCCTGACCGCCGACGAGGCCCGGGCGCTGTTCGTGCTCTCCGCCCAGGGCGCGCACAGCGATCTCGGGCTGGACGGCGCGCTCGGCTCCGCGCTGCGCAAGGTGATGGCCGCGCTGCCCGCCCCGCACCGCCCGGCCGCCGAGCGGATCAGCGAGCGGATCCTGGTGGACCCGGCCCGCTGGCTCCAGGCCGGCGCACCCGCCGGGCCCGACCTCGGCGAGCTGCAGTACGCCGTCTTCGCCGACCGCCGGCTGCGGCTGCGCTACCGGCACAGCGGCGCGCCGGCCCCGGCCGAGTACACCGTCGACCCCTACGGCCTGGTGAGCAAGGCCGCCGTCTGGTACCTGGTGGCCGATCTGCGCGGTGAGCCCCGGCTGTTCCGGGCCGACCGGGTGCTGGCGGCCGAGGCCACCGAGGAGCCGGTGCGCCGGCGCCCGGGGCTGGGGCTCGGCGAGGTGTGGGCGGTGCTGCGCGAGCAGGTGGAGCGGCTGCCGAAGGAGGTGCTGGTGAAGGTCCGGGTGCGGCGCGGTCGGCTGGACCTGTTCGTCCGGATCCACGGCAGCCGGCTCACCGCGCCGCCGCCGGAGTCGGGCGCGGGCGCCCCGGACGAGTGGGTCGAGCTGGCGATGGGCTTCCCGGCGCTGCCCGCCGTCCGCGCGCTGCTCTCCTTCGGGCCGGACGCCGAGGTGCTCGCGCCGCCGGCCGCCCGGCGGGAGCTGGCCCGGGCCGCCGTCGAGGCGGTCCGGCTCTACCAGGAGTGACCGGGGTGGGGCCGAGTGGCCGTCAGGCCTCGGGAGCGGGCCGGAGCACGTCCTCGTAGTGGCCGAGCGAGATGGCCGCGAAGTTGTGCAGGCTGTCGGTGCCCTCGGTGAAGTAGCCGTTGTGGCCGGAGGAGCGGGCCGAGGAGATCTGCTCGGCGCCGAACTCGGCCGAGGTCGGGTCGGCGCCGTGGCCGAGCCCGCCGACCTCCAGGTACGGCACGTTGCCGATCCAGTCGCTGCCGTTGCGGGTGGCCCAGACGTGTACGCCGGCGCCCAGCTCGGAGGTGCTCTGCACGCCCATGCCCGGGCTGCCGAACACCATCAGGTCGGTGATCCCGGAGGTGTCGGACGGCGAGGCGGCCGCCCGGGGGATCTCGGGGGCGGCGGTGCCGCAGACCACCGAGCCGTAGGAGTGGCAGAGCAGCGACGGCGGCGCGTCGGGCCGGGTGGTCTCCTTGAGGCCGGCGAGCAGCCGCTCCAGCCGGGGCGCGCCGACATCGGCGAGCCGGGAGGTGACGGCGTCCGGGCCGAGGCCGGAGGGCGTGACGTAGCCGGTCCAGGCGATCACCGCGGTGCGGGTGCCGGGCGACTGCCGCCGCTCCTCGGCGTACAGCGCGCGGGCCATCCCGGCGGGGGAGCGCAGCGGGTCGGCGGCCTGGTCGAAGTGGCCGAGGTCGGCGTCGGAGCCGGGCACGAGGACGGAGATCCGGTCGGCGTCGGTGAGGTCGCCCCAGACCTCGCTGACCAGGCCGCGGCCGCGCGGGTCGAAGGCGAGCACCTGGCGCTCGGGGGCGAGCAGGTGCTCGACGTCGTTGGCGCGGGAGACGGCGAGCGCGCGCAGGTCGGAGTCGAGGGTCCGGTCGGCGGCGCGGGCCCGGGCGCGGTCCCGCTCGGCGGTGAGGGCGATCCGGTTGGCGCGGTAGCGCAGCTCGACCGGGGCGCCGTCGAAGTTGCCGACGACCAGCGGGTAGTCCTGGATCAGCCGGTCCAGCTCGGTGGGCGCCAGCGAGGCGAAGAAGTCGGCGGCGGCGGCCGGCGTGGTGAGGGCCGGATCGGGCAGGGTGCGGTCGAAGGAGTGGTCCTCGACCCAGGCGGCGCTGCCGGCCGGGGGGGTGGAGATCGCCAACTGCTCGGTGGACGCGGCGGCCTGGGCCGCGGCGGCGCCGGCGTCGGCCAGCACGGCGCATCCGGCGAAGGCACCGATCAGTACACGCTTCCACCGCCGACGGCGCATCGCGTCAACTCCCTAGGGGCCCGTGACCGTTCTGCGGGCGGGGCCCGGAGGTGGTACGACTGCCAACTTCCCTGGGTAAGCGTAGGGGGCGTGGCGCGGTGTCGGGCCCGCTCAAACTGTGGGATGGATCACATGAACCGGCGGTGTCCTTTCGGCGTCACCGGTCCTGCGCCGCGTCGAACTCCCTGACCATGCGCTTGGGAGCGGTGCGGCGCCAGGCCTCGGTGAGCAGCTCGCGCAGCTCCTCCGGGTCGACCAGGTCGAGCCGGACGCCGACCCAGCCGTGCCGCCCGACGTACGGGGGGTAGGAGAACACCTCGGGCGCGGCGGCGAGCAGCTCGCTCTGGTCCTCCGGGGAGGCCTTGACGCTGACACCGGTGCCGTCCGGCGAGCCCATCGCGAAGATCTTCGTGCGGACCCGCAGGGTCTCGATCTCCCAGGTCGGCTGCTGCACGGCCTCCGGCAGGGCGAGCGCCATCGCGCGGAACTCATCGAACGTCACCATGGCGGCAGCGTAGGGCAGTGGACCGACACCGCGCCCCCGGCACGCGTCACGGGCGGGGGCGCGGTGACCGGCTCAGGCCAGGGAGGCCCAGCCGTCGCACGAGCGGTCGTCGGCGATCTTGCGGTCCGGGTGGCCGCTGCCGTCGGCCACCGAGATCTTGCGGTAGTTCTCGCCGTGGAACACCCAGTACTCGCTGCGGCCGCCGACCCGCTGGACGTCGGGCACCGGCAGGAAGCAGTCCACCCCGGTGATGCCGTCCAGCGAACTCCACCGCGAGAGTTCACGGTCGGTGCGCTCGCAGACGTCGGTGTGCGCGGCGCCGTCCGCCACCGAGATCAGCCGGTACCGCTGGCGGCCGCCGGTGGTGTGGAACGCCCAGTACCAGCTCTTGCCGCCGACCCGCTGCTGGTCGGGCACCGGGAGGAAGCAGTCCATCCGCTCGACGCCGACGAGCGAGGGCCAGGCGGAGAGGCCGCGGTCCGGGCGCTCCAGGGCGTCGGTGTACGTCCCGCCGCCGCAGGTGATCGAGACGGACCGGTACTGCTGGCGGCCGCCGGTGGTGTGGAACACCCAGTACCAGCTCTTGCCGGCCGGGTTCTGCAGATCGGCCATCGGCAGGACGCAGTCGATCCGCTCGACCCCCCGTAGGCAGGGCCAGGTGGTCAGCGCGGCGTCGCGCTCGACCGGGTGGTCGGTGTGCGCGGCGCCGTCCTCGACCGCGATCCGGCGGTACTGCGGGCCGTGGAACGCCCAGAACTGGCTCCGGCCGCCCTTGCGCCACTGGTCCGGGACGGCGACGAAGTCGTCGCACGGGTAGCCCCTGTCCTGCCGCGCGGAGGTCTGGCCGCCCTGCTGGCCCTGCGACTGCCCGGTGAGCCGCCCCTCGGCGAGCGCCTTGAGGGTGCTGATGGACGGCGCGAAGGCGTACACCGAGCCCTGGGTCTGCACGAACTGCTGGAAGTGCAGCGGGGTGTGCTTGATCGCGCCGTCCGGGCCGCGGCTCTCGAAGTCGACGTCGTCGGCCTCGGTGATCACCGGGTCCTTGCCGGGGACGGGGTTGCGGCCGGGCGGGAAGTCCGGCTGGTCGATCCAGTCGGCCTGGATGAACTCGAACTGCCGGGCGATGTCGGCCTGGTAGCAGACGAAGAGCAGGCCGCGCGGGTCGTCGGGCCCGCCGGGGCCCTCGGAGGCCGGGTCGAACGGGAACCCGTAGGGCGCGCCGCGCCGCATGATCCGCCGTCCGTCGAGCTCCTTGGCGTCGAACGGCGGCCGGCTCGGGTCGGGGGCCTGCAGCCCGGCCCGCGGGCTGGACTTGCGCAGGTGCGAGAAGAGCGGGGTGACCAGGCCCTCCAGGTCGTCCCGGAAGTCGAAGTCGTTGTCCGAGGACGCCTTCGGGTCGTTCGGGACGTCGCGGTCCTGGTGCTTGCAGACCGGCGCCCCGGAGCGCCAGCGGCCGACCAGCCGGGCGGCCAGCCACTCGGCGGTGGCGGTGTCCGGGACGGCCTTGGCCTGCTTGAGCTCCTTCAGCTTGACCGAGACCTGCGACCACCAGCCGGGGACGTCCTGGGAGAGCCGGCGGACGACCTGGAAGGAGCCGTCGCGGGCCCACGCGGGGAAGTCGGTGAAGCTGCCGGGGGCGGGCTGCTCGCCGACGACGAACTCGCCGGCCGGAATGATCCGGGTGCCCGGGTGGCCCTCGACCTCCTCCTCGTTCGCCGGGTTCGGCGGGTCGAAGAAGCGGACGCCGGGCTCGCTGATGCCGTCCTTGAAGCCGAAGTGCTCCTTGCCGCGGCGGCTGCCGAGCAGGGTCTTGGCGTTCTGCTGGAAGATGGTGACGATCTTCGCCTCGGCGGCCGCCTCGCGCTGGGCGGTCACGGTGGCGGCGAGGTCCTGCTCGGTGTCCGAGGCGATCGTCAGCACGGCGTGCACCTGCTGGTTCCTGCCGTTGCCGAAGAGCCAGTTCTCCGGGGAGTTGTCGCCGGTGTCACCGAGCGCGCCGGCCCGCTTGGCCGAGCCCTCCTTGAACGCCTCCAGGCCGCTGCCGACCGGCGGGGCCTGTTCGAACGGGTCGGTGGCGGAGAGCTGGCGCATGCCCTCGTAGGTGAGGCTGAGGCCCAGCCAGGTGGCCTTGAGGGCCTTGGGGTCGTCGCCGCCCGAGTTCTTGCGGGCCTCGCTGAACGCCGCGTTGAACTCGGCGACCTGCCGGGTGGTGGCGATCTGCGGGGCGACCGCGCGCAGCCAGTCGCGGGCCCTGGCGGCGTCCTCGAACTTCAGGAACAGCAGGGTGACGTTGTCCTTCTTGAAGCCGGCGACGATGTCGCCCTGGATCTCCTCGCTCCGGCGCAGTCTCAGATCCGTTGCCATGGGGTTCCTCCGTGGGGTGGGTGGGGGAGGCCGGGATCAGGCCGGGGAGCCGAGCTGCACCCACTGCGCGACGCTGGGCACGCCCTTGTCGTTGAGCAGGAAGAGCATGTACCAGCCGGGGGGCGCGGCCTTGGCGTCCGGCGGCGCCTGGAACTCCAGCCGGTTGCCGGCCCGGCTGCTGAGCCGCAGTTCGATCTGGCGCTGGCTGGTGTTGACCGAGTGGGTGGCGGTGGTCGGCGCCAGCAGGACGGCCTTGGCGGCCCGTTCCGGGGTCGAGGTGGTGACCAGGAACTTCTTGTCGTAGCCGACCGGGGAGGTGGGCCCGCGGTCGAGCGAGGGGCGGTTGGCCTGGTGCAGGTAGGCGGGCTCGTAGATCTCGATGGTGCCGTTCATGGTGACGGGCCCGGTCGTGCCCGGGATGCCGCTCACCGTGCCGTCGATGTCCGGGTTGTTGGCGATCTGCTGCAGCTCGTCGCCGGTCACCATGACCCGTCCGTCGGGCAGCACGACGGCGTTGGAGTGGTAGCCGCGCGGCAGCCGCTGGACCGGGCCGAGCTTCCAGTTGCCCTGGTCGTCGCGGAGTTCGACCTGGCGGTACTTGAGGTCGGCGTTCGGGTTGTAGGGGCCGTTGCCGTAGTCCCGGATGTCGTAGGCGCCGTTGACGGTCATCAGCTTGCCGTCGGGCAGCAGGATGGTGTCGTCCTGGGTGCGGCCGAAGGCGCGGGACTTCTCGGCGGTCCAACTGCCGTTGGAGAAGCGCAGGGTGCTCGGGTTGTCGCGGTCCCCGCCGAGGACGAGGGCGGAGTCCGGGCCGTTGACGCCGCCGGGCAGCATGACGGCCGAGCCGTAGTTGCGCTTGCGGCCGTCCGGGCGGGCGGTCAGGTCGCTGCGGGTCTCGTTGACCGGGTCGAACTTCCACTGCTCGGCGGCCTGGCGGCCGAAGCCGTAGATGTTGCCGTCGTTGAGCGAGAACAGGTGCGGGTAGTCCAGGGTGAACGGCGCGTCCGCCTTGAACCGGTCCACCGGGGTGTTCCTCGGCGTCTCGGTCTTCAGGTGCGGCACCGGGTGGCCCTTGGCGGGGAAGCGCTCGACGACCGGGGTCGGGGTGCCCCAGCCGAGCTCGGACTGGCCGGACATGATCAGCTGCCGGCCGTCGGCGCCGGTGACCACCGAGGGGTACCAGCGGCCGACCGACATGTCGGGGTTGCGGGTCCAGGTCTCGGTCCACGGGTCGAAGATCAGCGAGAGCTTGGCGCCGGTGCCGCCGTTGCCGCCCAGGTTGCCGCCGAAGACGCCCAGCATGCCGTTGGGCAGGTAGGAGTGCCCGGCGCAGAAGAACGGCGCCGGGCGCTCCTGGCCGAGGCCGTCCGGCATGTCGACGACCGGCGGCGTGACCTGCTTGAAGGCGGCGGTGCCGGTGCCCTTGGCCGGGTCCCAGAGGAAGGCCCGGCCGGCGTTCTCCCGGCCGATGGTCTGGGTGGGGGCCGGCTCCTTCTCCGGGTTGGTCTCGATCCGTTCGAAGGAGAACAGCAGCACCTTGCCGGTCGGCAGCAGGGCGATGTGGTCGCCGAAGTCGGGGGAGGGGAAGTACGCCTTGAACGCGCCGAAGGTCGCCGGGTCGAAGCCGGCGTTGGCGGCGGTCTGGGAGTCCGTCAGCGCCTTCAGCCGATTGGTCCGGGTGGTCTGCGGGTAGTCGCCGACGCCGCGGACGGCCGCGCGCATCCGGGCGTGCTCCTCGGCGTGCTCCGGGCCGAGCGCGGCGACCTCGTCGTCGCGCATCTCGGCCAGCACCCGGGGCGCGGTGATGTGCGGGGTGGGGTCGGCCGGGACCGCGGCCCCGTCGTGGCCGCCGCCGTGGGCGAGGACCAGGGCGACGGCGGGGGTGGCGGCGGTCAGGACGGTGCCGGTGGTCAGCGCGCAGACGACGGCGGTGGCGACGGCGGCGAGCCGGCGGCCGGATCTCGGCCGTGGTCGGGACAGGGACATGGGACTCCTCGGAAGGGGGTGTGGGGGAGAAGCCGGCGGGTGCGGACGGCCCGGCCGTGGGCGGGCGGGGGCGACCGATCGTCGCCGACCGTCACAGGACATCACAGTGCGTGTCGGTTCGCATGCGGATCCATCCCCGGCCGGGTACGTGTCGCCGACGGACGGGGCGTGGGCCCGTGCGGCTCACGCCCCGTCAGTTCCCCGGCTGCGCCGACCGGCTCACACCACGCCCAGCGCGTACGCGGCGAACAGCGCCGCGGCGGCGCCGGCCACCGTCTTCCAGGGGCGGGAGAACGCCGTCCAGGGGCCGTCGAAGCGGCGGGTGAACCACCCGATCGCGACCAGGACGGCGCCGAACAGCGGTAGCAGCGCCACCCGGGCGGCCGCCCAGGCCAGCGAGTCCGGGGCGCCGGTCAGGCCGGGCACGGTGCCGAGGACGGCCGCGCCCGGTACCGCGACGGCCAGCATCGCGCTCTGGTGCCAGCAGAAGATCGTCATCGCCGAGAGGTTGACCGCCACCACCGGCAGCCAGAGCAGCGGGCGGCGCAGCAGCCGGCCGAGCCGCTCGCGCAGCAGCACCGCGGCGCCGATCTGCACCGCCGCCAGTGCCAGGACCAGCAGGGACGGCGGGTGCGAGTTGGTCCGCCCGGCGCCGGGCACGCCGACCATGCTGGCGGGGTAGTGGAAGACCAGCAGCAGCGTGGCGAACAGCGCGCCGCCGCCGAGCAGCAGCAGGCGCGCGGCCGGACGGCCGAGCCGCCCGTGGGCCCAGAGCACGCCCAGCTGATAGCCGAAGAGCCAGCCCGGCAGGATGTTCAGCAACCCGACCCAGGACGGCACCGCGTCCGCCCACGGGCCGTAGCGCAGCAGGTCGACCACCGCGACCACGGCCGCCAGGACGCCCGCCGACCAGCCGCGCAGCCGCCGGGCGGCGGCCACGCAGAGCGGGGTCAGCGCGGTCAGCCCCAGGTAGACGCCGATGTACCAGAGCGGCTGCACCACCAGCACCGAGCCGGTCCGGACGGTGTCGCCGGGGACGCCGAGCCGGCCCAGCGCCGGGATCAGCAGCGCCCAGACCGCCGCCACCCCGAGGACCGGGCGCAGCAGCCGCACCGAGCGGGCCCGCAGCCAGCCGGCGTGGCCGACCCCGCGGGCGCGGGCCCGCTCCAGCGAGCGGACCGAGGAGTGGCCGCCGACCAGGAAGAACACCCCGAGCATCTGGAGCACCCAGCTGGCCGGGGCGAGGAAGCCGAGCGAGCCGAGCGGGCTGGCGTTGTGCAGGGCGCCGTCGGCGGAGCGGGTGAAGCCGCCGAGCAGCCAGTGGCCGACGGGGACGGCGAGCAGGGCGAGGGCGCGCAGCCCGTCCAGGGCGCGGTCGCGGCTCTCGGGGGTGCGGGTGTCGACCTGGTGCGCGGCGCGGCGCAGGGCGGTCAGCGGGTGGGACATGGCGTTGCTCCTCGGGAGGTGGTGGGGCTCAGCGGCCGAGCGCGAGGGCGGCGTAGGCGGCGAGCGAGGCGGTGCCCGGGGCGAAGTAGCCGGTGTGGCCGTGGGATCCGGTGGCGGGCAGCGGGCGGGCGCCGAACGCGGGACCGGTCGGATCGGCGCCGTGGCCGAGGCCGAGGAGCGAGACGTTGGGCACGTCGCCGATCCAGTCGGAGCCGTTGCGCCGGGTGGCCCACAGCGGCACCCGGGGGTCGAGGTCGGCGGCCGAGCCGACGCCCATGCCGGGGGAGCCGAGCACCACCAGGGCGGCGGCCTGCTCCGGCCCGGGGCGGGCCAGGCCGCAGACCACCGAGCCGTAGCTGTGGCAGAACACCGTGGCGGGAGCGGTCGGCCGGGTGGTGACGGCGAGCCCGTCCAGCAGCCGGGTGAGCCGCCGGGCGCCGGCCCGGGCGAGGGTCTCGGTGGCGGCGTCCGGGCCGAGGCCGACCGGGGTGGTGTAGCCGGCCCAGGCGATCACGGCGGTCTGCCGGCCGGTGGCCTCGTACAGGGCGCGGGCCATCCCGGCCGGGGTGCCGTACGGGTCGGTGGGCCGGTCGAAGCTCCGCAGGTCGATGTCCGAGCCGGGCACGACGACGGCCGTCCGGGGTGCGGTGGCCAGGTCGCCGAGGACTTCGGCGACCTGGCCGCGTCCGCGCGGGTCGAAGGCGAGGATCCGCCGGTCGCCGTCCAGCAGGGTGCGGTAGCGCTCGGCGCGTTCGCGGGCGGTGGTGCGGTCCTGCGGGGTGAGCGCCGGGTCGGCGGCGCGGGCGAGTTCGCGGCCGCGCTCCTCGGCCAGGGCCAGGGCGTTGGCCCGGTGGCGGAGGCCGACGGGGGCGCCGTCGAGGTTGCCGACCACCAGCGGGTGGCGGACGGCCAGCGCGTCCTGACGGGCGGTCGGCAGTTCGGCGAAGAAGGCGGCCACCGCGGCGGGGGAGGCGGTGGCCGGGTCGGGCAGCCGGAGGCCGAGGGTGGTGTCGGCGACCCAGCCGGCGGTGCCGGGCGGTGGGCCGGTGACCGGGTGCTGGGTGTCGCAGGCCCAGCCGCCGGCGCCGAGTACGGCGGCCAGGGCGACCGCGGCGGCGGCGACCGTGCGGGCGAAGCGCCGGGGCCGGGGTCGGTGCTCGGTGCGAGGCTGCCGCATGTGCGTGTTCTCCCTTGTCCGTCGGGTGTCGACGGAGAGGAAGGTAGAAACGCGGCGGCCCCGCGGACGTCACTCCGCGGGGCCAACTCCCGGGTACTACCCGGGTAGCAGGAGGGGAACGGGACCGGCCGGGGCCGGGCCGCTCACTGACCCGGCGTCACCAGGCCGGACTCGTAGGCCAGGATCACCGCCTGGGCGCGGTCGCGCAGGTCGAGCTTGGCGAGGATCCGGCCGATGTGGGTCTTGACGGTCTGCTCGGCGAGCACCAGGCCGGCGGCGATCTCCTGGTTCGACAGGCCGCGGGCGATCAGCTCCAGCACCTCGGTCTCCCGGGGGGTCAGGCCGTTCAGCCGCAGCTTGGGGTCGCGGCGCCGGGCCGGCCTGGTCCGGGCGAAGTCCTCGATCAGCCGGCGGGTGACCGAGGGGGCGAGCAGCGCGTCGCCGGCCGCCACCACCCGCACGGCGGCGATCAGGTCGGCGGGGGGCGCGTCCTTGAGCAGGAAGCCGCTGGCCCCGGCCCGCAGCGCCTCGTACACGTAGTCGTCCACGTCGAAGGTGGTCAGCATCAGCACCTTCGGCCGGTGGGCCCCGGGGACGGCCGGGTCGAGCAGCCGGCGTGCCGCCTCCAGGCCGTCCATCACGGGCATCCGGACGTCCATCAGCACGACGTCGGGGTGGGTGCGGCCGCAGACCTCCAGGGCCTGCGCGCCGTCCGCCGCGTCGCCCACCACGTCGATGTCGCTCTGGACGCCGAGCAGGGCGGCGAAGCCCGCCCGCACCATCGCCTGGTCGTCGACGATGATCACGCGGATGGTCATGCGGCGGGCTCCCGGGGGGTGTCGATCGGCAGGACGGCGGCCACCTTGAAGCCGCCGTCGGGCAGCGGGCCGGTGTCCAGCTTCCCATCCAGCAGCCGCACGCGTTCCCGCATGCCGACCAGCCCGTGACCGGTCCCCTCGGCGGCGGCCTCCAGCGACTCGGCGCGCGCGGGCGGGGCCCCGTTCACCACGGTGACCAGCAGGGCCGGGCCGTCGACGGCCAGCGACACCCAGGCCTCGGCGCCGGGCGCGTGCCGGACGACGTTGGCCAGCGCCTCCTGGACGATCCGGTAGACGGAGAGGTCGACGGCCTGCGGCAGGGCGTCGACCAGCTCCGGGAGCACCGCCAGCTCGGCCGGCACCCCGGCCCGGCCGACCGTCTCGACCAGCTGGGCCAGTTGCGCGATCCCGGGCTGGGGCGCCTTCTCGGTGCCGGACTCCTCGCTGCGCAGCACCCCGAGCAGCCGCCGCATCTCGGACAGCGAGTCGCGGGCGGTGCCGGCGATGGCGCCGAACTCCTCGGCCGCCTCGGCCGGCACGCCGGCGATCCGGTATGGGGCGCTGGCGGCCTGGACGGCGATCACCGACATGTGGTGGGCGACCACGTCGTGCAGCTCGCGGGCGATCCGGGCGCGCTCCTCCAGCAGGGTGCGGCGCTCGCGCTCGGCCTCGCTGATGTGCTCCTGCTCGGCGAGCAGCCGCTGGGCCTCGGCCCGTTCCCGCAGGGCGCCGCCCAGGACCAGGACGGCCCCGGTCAGGGCCACCGCGAGCAGGCTGTTGTCGCTGCCGACGTCCGCGCCGATGCCGAGCAGCGACAGCGCGAGGCTCGTGGCGGCGGTGGCCAGCCAGACGGAGAGCAGGGTGCGGCGCCGTTCGCGCAGCGCGAGCGGCAGCATCAGCAGCAGGTAGCCGACCACGCCGGGGGCCGGCCACGGCCAGGAGGAGGAGGTGTCCCGGCCGGTGGTGAGGATCAGCAGGGAGGTCAGCAGGTCGGCGGCGCCGATCATCCACCAGGCGGGCAGCGGGCGGCTCACGGCGAGCAGCAGCGGCACGGTCTGGGCGATCGAGAGGGCCGCCGCGAGGCCGACGTTGAGGCCGTAGTCGGTGGCCAGGACGTTGGTCGCGCTGGGCAGCAGGGAGCTGATCGCGGCCAGCGCGAGGACGTACGGCAGCCAGCGGACCCAGCGGGCGGCGGCGTGGGCCAGCAGCGGGGTGTGGTCGGTGGACGGGCGGGCGAGCGGGGCTAGCAGACCGGGGAGCAGGCCGCCCCGGGCCGGCCCGGTGGGCGGATCGATCATCCCGTCAGCCTAGGGCGGCCCGTGCCGACGGGCGTCGGACCGGGGACCGGACTCCGCCGTAGTACTCCGGTATGACCCGTGGCCGCGGGGCCGCTCCCGGACGGGGCGCTAGTGCCGCCAGTCGCCGGCCAGGGCGGGGCCGAGCTGGTCGAAGTGACGGGTGATCAGCGCGATCATGCCCTCCAGCCCGGACGCCTCGTGGTCGGCGCTCCAGGACAGGTGGGCCGCGCGCAGCACGCTGCCGAAGACCGCGGCCATCACGGTGGGGCGCAGGTCCTCGGCCGGGTCGAGGCCCTCGCGGGCGGCCAGCACCTGGACCACCACCCGCTCCTGCTCGGTGACCCGGCGCAGGTGGGCGGCGAGCAGTGTGGGGGTGTCCTCGATCATCTGCATCAGTTCCAGCGCGCTGGTCACCGAGCCCGGGCCGGTCCGGTGCCGGGAGCCGAGGTCGTGCCAGGACTCGACGATCGCGGCCCGCAGGGCCTGCAGCGGGTTCTCCTCGGCGGGGCGGGCCCGCAGCCGGTCGATGAAGTAGTCCTCGGCGTCGGCCATGACGGCGAGGGCGACCTCGTCCTTGTTGGCGAAGTAGCGGAAGAAGGTGCGCTGCGAGACGTCGACGGCGGCGGCGATCTCGTCCACCGTCGTGCCGGCGAACCCCTGGCTGAGGAAGAGCCGGTGGGCGGCCTCGATCAGGGCGTCCCGGGTGCGCTGCTTCTTGCGCTCGCGCAGGCCGGGACCGGCGCCCTCGGCCGGCCGGACGGCCGGGGCGGTGGCGAGGGGCGAGCGCTGAGCGGCCATGGCGGGGGCCTTCCGGACGGCGAGGCGGAGGGGGGTACTGGTGCACAACTGTAGCGGTCTGACAAATGTCAGTCCCCGCAACAAGGCAGAGTTTGCCAAATGTCAGTTGCTGACATAATCTCCGGAGCGTGGCGTCCCCAGGCCGGGTAACTCGTGGGGACGGGTGGGCCCGGGGCGCCACGACCACGTCTGTTCGCTGCCATGCCCCCGGAGGGCCCCAGATGAGCCAGTCCGTCGTCAAGAGCGCCAAGGCGGACGACCCGCCGCAGCCCGACTCGTCCTCCGGGGGCGGCCTGAAGGGGCATCCCTGGCTGACCCTGCTGACCGTCGCCGTCGGCGTGATGATGGTCGCGCTGGACGGCACGATCGTCGCGATCGCGAACCCCGTCATCCAGGCCGACCTCAAGGCCGCGCCGTCCGAGATCCAGTGGGTGACCAGCGGTTACCTGCTCGCCCTCGCGGTCTTCCTGATCACCGCCGGCAAGATCGGCGACCGCTTCGGCCACAAGCGGACCTTCCTGGTCGGCGCGGCCGGCTTCGCCGCCACCTCGGCCGCGATCGCCTTCGCGGGCAACATCGAGACGGTGATCGCCTGCCGCGTCCTGCAGGGCCTGTTCGGCGCGCTGCTCCAGCCGGCCGCGCTCGGCCTGCTGCGCGGGGCCTTCCCGGTCGAGAAGCTCAACATGGCGATCGGCATCTGGGGCGGGGTGATCGGCGCGTCCTCGGCGGCCGGTCCGATCGTCGGCGGTCTGCTGGTCGAGCACGTCAGCTGGCAGTCGGTGTTCTTCATCAACATCCCGGTCGGCCTGCTCACGCTGGCCCTCGGCATCTGGATCCTGCGGGACGTCCGGGCCGAGAAGGCGGCCAAATCCTTCGACGTCCCCGGCATCGTGCTGCTCTCGCTGGCGATGTTCGCGCTGGTCTTCGGCATCATCAAGGCGCCCGAGTGGGGCTGGGGCGACACCAGCACCCTGCTCTTCCTGGGCGGCGCGCTGGTCCTGATGACGGCCTTCGCGCTCTGGCAGCGGGTCGCCCGCGAGCCGCTGATCCCGCTCAGCCTGTTCCGCTCCGTCCCGCTGTCGGCCGCCACGCTGCTGATGGTGCTGATGGCCTTCTCGTTCTTCGGCGCGATCTTCTTCGTGACCTTCTACCTGCAGAA
The DNA here is from genome assembly GCF_042737525.1 of Kitasatospora sp. NPDC059973. Taxonomy (NCBI): domain Bacteria; kingdom Bacillati; phylum Actinomycetota; class Actinomycetes; order Kitasatosporales; family Streptomycetaceae; genus Kitasatospora; species Kitasatospora sp. NPDC059973. The sequence goes on from NZ_JBHWUI010000137.1 coordinate 22,118, forward strand.
CGTCCACGGGATGGCGCCGGTCGAGGCCGGCGTCCACCTGCTCCCGATGACCGGCATGATGATCATCGGCTCGCCGGTGGCGGGGCTGGCCATCGGCCGGCTCGGCCCGCGGGTCCCGATCGTGGCCGGCATGCTGATCACCACCGTGGCGATGTTCGGGATGTCCACCCTGGACGAGGGCTCCGGCGCCGGGGTGATGTCGCTCTGGTTCGTCCTGATGGGCCTGGGCATGAGCCCGGTCATGGTCGGCGCCACCGAGGTGATCGTCGGCAACGCGCCGATGGAGCTCTCCGGCGTGGCCGGCGGCCTCCAGCAGGCCGCGATGCAGGTCGGCGGCAGCCTCGGCACCGCGGCGCTGGGCGCCCTGATGGCCGCCAAGGTCGGCGACGTGCTGCCCGGCAAGTGGGCCGAGGCCGGCCTGCCGCCGGTCCAGGGCGCCGAGGCCGAGGGCCTCAAGCAGGCGGCCCAGCTCGGCTTCGCCCCGCCCGCCCCGGAGGGGACCCCGGCCGAGGTGGTGGACGCGATGGCCGGCGCCGTCCACCAGTCCTTCCTCAGCGGGATGTCGCTCGCCTTCGCGGTGGCGTCCGTGGTGGCCTTCGCCGCCGCCCTGCTCGGGCTGCTCGCCCGCCGGGGCAAGGGCGAGGCCGGCCCGGCCGTCCACATCTGACCGCCCGCGCACCGCGAAGCCGGTGGCCCCGGACTCCCTCGGG
>NZ_JBHWUI010000138.1:0-22757 GCF_042737525.1 Kitasatospora sp. NPDC059973
GCTCCGGACGCCTGGCGTCCGGAGCCCCTCGACCGTCTGGCGAGGTCCGAACGTCTGCGACACTGGATGAACCATGCCTAAGCCCGGAGAACTCACCTTTGTCGCGCCGCGTGGCGCCAAGCCCCCGCGACACCTCGCCGACCTGAGCCCCGTCGAGCGCAAGGAGGCCGTCGCCGAGCTGGGCGAGCAGCCGTTCCGCGCCAAGCAGCTCTCGAACCACTACTTCGGCCGGATGTCGAACGACCCGGCGAGCTGGACGGACATCCCCGCCGCCAGCCGGGAGAAGCTCACCGAGAGCCTGCTGCCCGAGCTGATGTCGGTGGTCCGGCACGTGTCGTGCGACGACGACAACACCCGCAAGACGCTCTGGAAGCTGTTCGACGGCACGCTCGTCGAGTCGGTGCTGATGCGCTACCCGGACCGGGTCACCATGTGCATCAGCTCGCAGGCGGGCTGCGGCATGAACTGCCCGTTCTGCGCGACCGGCCAGGCCGGGCTGACGCGCAACCTCTCCACCGCCGAGATCGTCGAGCAGATCGCGGCCGGGATGCGCGCGCTCAAGGAGGGCGAGATCCCGGGCGGTGAGGCCCGCCTCTCCAACGTGGTCTTCATGGGCATGGGCGAGCCGCTGGCGAACTACAACCGCGTGCTGGCCTCGATCCGCCGGCTCACCGACCCGGCGCCGGACGGCTTCGGCCTCTCCCAGCGCGGCATCACCGTCTCCACCGTGGGCCTGGTGCCGGCGATGAACCGCCTCGCGGACGAGGGCCTCTCCTGCCGCCTCGCGCTGTCGCTGCACGCCCCGGACGACGAGCTGCGTGACGAGCTGGTGCCGGTCAACACCCGGTGGAAGGTCGCCGAGGTGCTGGACGCGGCGTGGAACTACGCGGAGAAGTCCGGTCGCCGGATCTCCATCGAGTACGCGCTGATCAAGGACATCAACGACCAGGCGTGGCGGGCGGACCTGCTCGGCCGGCTGATCAAGAACCACCGGGTGCACGTCAACCTGATCCCGCTGAACCCGACGCCGGGTTCCAAGTGGACGGCCTCCCGGCCCGAGGACGAGCGCGAGTTCGTCCGCCGGCTGCAGGCGCACGGCGTGCCCACCACCGTCCGTGACACCCGCGGCCAGGAGATCGACGGCGCCTGCGGCCAGCTCGCCGCGGCGGGCTGAGACACCGGACCGGCCCCGCCGGGCCCGCCGGCCCGGTGCGGTCGCCGGTTCAGCGCAGACCGGCGGCCGCCAGCGCGGCGGTCAGCCCGCCGGTGACCAGCAGCACGGTGCCGACCGCGAGGGTCCGCAGGGCCACCGCACCGAACAGCAACCGGGGCGGGGTGCCGATCCGCAGCAAGGCGTCGGCGACGTCCCGGCGGGCGGTGCGGAGCTCGGCCAGTCGGGACATCACGGCGGCCACCGCGCAGCCCAGCACCAGGCAGGCCTCGACGGCGGGCAGGGTGTCGGCGCTGCCGGGCACCCCGATCCAGTAGCGGATGGTGGTGAGTACCACCGCGACCGCCAGGGTGAGCACGGCCAGCGGCGGGCCGAGCCGGCGGGCCTGCGCGGTCAGCCCCCGTCCGGCGAGCAGCCGCAGCGGGGTCGGCCGGCCGACGGCGAGCAGCGTTCCGGTCCAGGACAGCAGCGGGCCGGTGAGCAGGGCGAGCCCGACGGCGCTCGCCGCCCAGCCGCCCAGCGCGGCGGTGCTGGTGGAGCCGAGCCCGGCCGGCAGGTGGATCGGGCGGCCGTCGGCGGCGGCGCCGGGACGCAGCGCGATGAGCTCCAGGGCGAGGCCGATCACGGCCAGTCCGACCGGCAGGGCGATCCGCAGGGGGCCGAAGCCGGTCGGTACGGGCTGCCGCCTGCCGGGCAGGGTCTCGGCGATCGGCACCGCGGCGGCCGCCGCGATCCCCGCGGTGAGCGGCACCAGGGCGATCAGCGTGACGGGCGCGGCGGCCGGCAGCGGAAGGCCCATGCCGACCTCGGGGGCGAGCGAGGGCCCGGCGATGTCGTTGCGCAGGACCAGGAAGAGCAGCAGGGTCAGCGCGGAGCCGAGGGTGCAGGCGAGCGCGATCTCGCCGGCGATCAGGGTCCGGATCCGGGCGGAGCCGGCGCCGGCCGCGGTGAGGCCGGTGATCCGTTCGGGGCGCCGGGCCGGTACCGCGCGGGCGGCCACGGCGGCGAACCAGGCCACCGCGGCGAGCGGGGGCAGGCACCAGAGCAGCCGGGCGACGGCGTCGGCGCCGCCCGCCGGGTCGCTCATCGCCCGGCCGAGGGCGCGCAGCAGGAACGCGGCGACGACCGCGCCGGCCAGTGCGGTGAGCAGCCAGCGGCCGAGGTCGGGCACCCGGTAGCCCCGGGCCAGACGGAGATAGAACACGTCGACTCTTTCAGCGGCGGGGCGGCGTCATCGGCGCGTGGCCGACACGGCGGACGCTCCGGTGGCTCCCGGCGCGGCGGCGGTTCCGGCGGTTCCGGCCGGTCCGGGGGTGCCGCGCGGGACGGGGGCGGCGGGGGCGGCCAGCCGTCCGTCGACGAGCGCGACGGCGCGGTCCGCGTACCGGACGAGCTCGGGGTCGTGGGTGGCCAGGACGAGGGTGAGCTGGTGCGAGCGGGCCGCGCTGGTCAGTATCCGCAGGATCTGGTCGGCGGCCTCGCGGTGCAGCGGCGCGGTCGGGTCGTCGGCGAAGACGACCGGGGGCAGCGGGGCGAGCGCGCGGGCGACGGCGATCCGCTGGCGCTGGCTCTGGATCAGCCGGTCGGGCCGCAGCCGGGCGATGTCGCCGATGTCGAGCCGCTCCAGCCACTCGGTGGCGGCGGTGTACGCGGCCTTGTTGCCGGCGCCGGCCAGCAGCAGGGGCAGGGCGACGTTCTCCCGGGCGGTCAGCTCGGGCACCAGGTGCGGTTCGGAGCCGACGAAGCCGAAGCGGTCGCGGCGCAGCCGTTCGCGGCCGGCCCGGCCGAGGGTGTGGACGGGGGCGCTGTTGAACCAGACCTCCCCCTCGTCGACCGGGATGAGGGCGGAGAGACAGCCGAGCAGGGTGCTCTTGCCGGAGCCGCGCGGGCCGGTGACCGCCAGCACCTCGCCGTCCCGGACGCCGAGCGAGATGCCGCGCAGGGCGGGGGTGCCGTGATGGGACTTGACGATCCCCCGGGCCCACAGCACGTCGTTGTCAGGCGGGGCCGCTGACATGAGGTTCCATCCTGGGTGGCCGCAGGGATATGACAGTCGTCAGATTAGAACGACCGGGGCCCGGCGCGGTGGCGGCGCACTGGCCCATCAGGGGCAAATCACCCGGAAACAGGCGTGTTTGGTCCGAGAGATCGTCCGGGAAACGCCGCAGGGCGGTCCCGCGGGGAGCGGGACCGCCCTGCGGCGGAGGGTGGGGAAGGAAGATCAGGTCGTCAGATCTTGGCCCACGCGTCGGTGAGGCTGGTCCGCAGGATCTGCTCGATCTCGTCGAAGGTCGACTGGTCGGAGATCAGCGGCGGGGCCAGCTGGACGACCGGGTCGCCACGGTCGTCGGCGCGGCAGTACAGGCCGTTGTCGAAGAGCGCCTTCGACAGGAAGCCGTAGAGCACGCGCTCGACCTCGTCGTCGTTGAACGACTCCTTGGTGACCTTGTCCTTCACGAGCTCGATGCCGTAGAAGTACCCGTTGCCGCGGACGTCGCCGACGATCGGCAGGTCGCGCAGCTTGTTCAGGGTGCCGAGGAAGTTCGCCTCGTTGTCCAGCACGTGCTGGTTCAGGCCCTCGCGCTCGAAGATGTCGAGGTTGGCGAGCGCCACCGCGGAGGAGACCGGGTGGCCACCGAAGGTGTAGCCGTGCAGGAAGGTGTTGTCACCCTTGTAGAACGGCTCGGCCAGGCGGTCCGAGATGATCGTGGCGCCGATCGGGGAGTAGCCCGAGGTCATGCCCTTGGCGCAGGTGATCATGTCGGGCTGGTAGCCGAACTTGTCGGCGCCGAACATGGTGCCCAGGCGGCCGAAGGCGCAGATGACCTCGTCCGAGACCAGCAGCACGTCGTGGCGGTCGCAGATCTCGCGCAGGCGCTGGAAGTACCCGGGCGGCGGCGGGAAGCAGCCACCGGCGTTCTGCACCGGCTCGACGAAGACGGCGGCGACGGTCTCGGCGCCCTCGTTGAGGATCGCCACCTCGATCTCGTCGGCGCACCAGCGGCCGTAGGCCTCGGGGTCGACGGTGCCGTCCGGGCCTTCGAGGAAGGCCGGGGCACGGTAGATGTTGGTGTTCGGGGCCTTGTGGGTGCCCGGCACCAGCGGCTCGAACGGGGCCTTCAGGCCCGGCAGGCCGGTGATCGACAGGGCGCCCTGCGGGGTGCCGTGGTAGGCGACCGCACGCGAGATGACCTTGTACTTGGTGGGCTTGCCGGTCAGCTTGAAGTACTGCTTGGCCAGCTTCCACGCGGTCTCGACGGCCTCGCCGCCACCGGTGGAGAAGAACACCTTGTTCAGGTCGCCCGGGGCGTAGTTGGCCAGGCGCTCGGCCAGCTCGACGGCCTTCGGGTGGGCGTAGCTCCACACCGGGAAGAAGGCGAGCTCCTTGGCCTGCTTGGCAGCGGCCTCGGCGAGCTCGACGCGGCCGTGGCCGGCCTGCACCACGAACAGGCCGGAGAGGCCGTCGATGTACTTCCGGCCCTTGTCGTCCCAGATGTAGGTGCCCTCGCCCCTGGCGATCGTCGGCACGGGGGAGTTCTCGTACGACGACATGCGGGTGAAGTGCATCCACAGGTGGTCGTAGGCGGTCTTGGAAAGGTCCTTCTGCGCCGGGTCGGCTGTCATCGGGTGCCCCAGGTGTAGGTCTGTTTCCGGAGCTTCAGGTAAACGAAGCTCTCGGTGCTCCGCACGCCGGGAAGCGCGCGGATGCGCTTGTTGATCATTTCGAGCAGGTGCTCGTCGTCCTCGCAGACCAGCTCGGCCAGGAGATCGAACGAGCCTGCGGTGCAGACGACGTAGTCGACCTCGTCGAGGGCGGCCAACGCGTCGGCGACGGGCTCGATGTCGCCCTCGACCCGGATCCCGACCATCGCCTGGCGGGTGAAGCCGACGGTGAGCGGGTCCGTGACGGCGACGATCTGCATCACGCCTTGGTCGAGCAGCTTCTGGACGCGTTGCCGTACGGCTGCCTCGGACAGGCCGACGGCCTTGCCGATGGCGGCGTACGGGCGGCGCCCGTCCTCCTGGAGCTGCTCGATGATCGCCTTGGAGGCGGCGTCGAGGGGAACGCTGGCGTTCCGGTCGCGGTTGGCCACGCCGCCACTGTGCCTGATCGGCCCTCTGTTCGCAAGCGCGGGAGCTGCTGATTTCGTCGTGATCTTGGAAATCATGTACGGATTTCATTGCCGTGTCGAAGTTGTCCTGTCGATACCAGCTGTCGTACGGCTACCCTGGTCCGGTACGCGCGCGGCTTCGCAGCGCAGCGCGCGTTCCCCCGAACAGTGGACCGCGCCGCGCCCGGCGCGGCCACTCGGCGCCCTTCGCCCGGCGGATCCGCCGACGTACCATGGCGCCGGAATCTGCAATGCCGCAGGCCCAGACCGAGGAGAGACCCGTGAGCGACCTTCGCACGCTGCGCAACTACATCAACGGTGAGTTCGTCGATGCGGCGGACGGCCGCACGCTCGACATCGTGGACCCCACCACCGGCGAGGTCTACGCGACGTCCCCGCTGTCCGGCGCCGCCGATGTCGACGCCGCGATGGCCTCCGCCGACGCCGCTTTCCCGGTCTGGCGCGACGCCACCCCGAGCACCCGCCAGAAGCTGCTCCTCAAGATCGCCGACGCGGTCGAGTCCCGTGCCGACGAGATCGTGGACGCCGAGGTCCGCAACACCGGCAAGCCCCGCGCGCTGACCCTCTCCGAGGAGATCGGCCCGATGGTGGACCAGATCCGCTTCTTCGCCGGCGCCGCCCGCCTGCTGGAGGGCAAGGCCGCGGGCGAGTACATGGACGGGATGACCTCGATCGTCCGCCGCGAGCCGGTCGGCGTCTGCGCCCAGGTCGCGCCGTGGAACTACCCGATGATGATGGCCGTCTGGAAGTTCGCCCCGGCCATCGCCGCGGGCAACACCGTGGTGCTGAAGCCGTCGGACACCACCCCGGCCTCCACCGTGCTGCTGGCCGAGATCATCGGCGGCATCCTCAAGGACATGGAGCTGCCGGCCGGCGTCTTCAACGTGATCTGCGGCGACCGCGAGACCGGCCAGGCCATGGTCGAGCACCCCACCCCGGCGATGGCCTCCATCACCGGCTCGGTGCGCGCCGGCATCTCGGTCGCCGAGTCGGCGGCCAAGGACGTCAAGCGCGTCCACCTGGAGCTGGGCGGCAAGGCCCCGGTCGTGGTCTTCGAGGACGCGGACATCGCCGAGGCCGTCGAGGGCATCTCGGTCGCCGGCTTCTTCAACGCCGGCCAGGACTGTACGGCCGCCACCCGCGTGCTGGTGCACGAGTCGATCCACGACGCCTTCGTCGAGGCGCTGGCCAAGGCCGCGGCCGAGACCAAGACCGGTGGCGTGGACGACGAGGACGTGCTGTACGGCCCGCTGAACAACGCCAACCAGCTGAAGCAGGTCACCGGCTTCATCGACCGCCTGCCGACGCATGCCAAGGTCGAGGCCGGCGGCCACCGGGTCGGCGACAAGGGCTACTTCTACGCCCCGACCGTCGTCTCCGGGCTGAACCAGGACGACGAGATCATCCAGAACGAGGTCTTCGGCCCGGTCATCACCGTGCAGAAGTTCTCCGACGAGGACCAGGCGGTCGGCTACGCCAACGGCGTCGAGTACGCGCTGGCCTCCTCGGTCTGGACCAAGGACCACGCCCGCGCCATGCGGATGTCTCGCCGCCTGGACTTCGGCTGCGTCTGGATCAACACCCACATCCCGCTGGTCGCCGAGATGCCGCACGGCGGCTTCAAGAAGTCGGGCTACGGCAAGGACCTCTCCTCCTACGGGTTCGAGGACTACACCCGGGTGAAGCACGTCATGACTGCGATCTAGCAGGTCACAGGTCTGGCGATGGGCCCGGGGTCGGTACGGCCCGGGCCCGTCGCCTTGTCATCCTGTCGGCCGATCGGGTGACCGCCTGACAGGATGAACCTGCACTTCGGCACCGTGACTCCCTAGCCTTGCCGCATGAGCATCCCCACCGCTGACTCAGCTGCCGGCCAGGCCGTCAAGGCCGCCGACCGCGCGCACGTCTTCCACTCGTGGTCCGCCCAGGCGCTGATCGACCCCCTCGCGGTGGCCGGCGCCGAGGGCTCGTACTTCTGGGACTACGACGGCAACCGCTACCTCGACTTCTCCTCGCAGCTGGTGAACACCAACATCGGGCACCAGCACCCGAAGGTGGTCGCCGCGATCCAGGAGCAGGCCGCGAAGCTCTGCACCATCGCCCCCGGCTTCGCCGTCGAGTCGCGCAGCGAGGCCGCCCGGCTGATCGCCGAGCGCACCCCCGGGGACCTCGACAAGATCTTCTTCACCAACGGCGGCGCCGAGGCCAACGAGAACGCCATCCGGCTGGCCCGGCTGCACACCGGGCGGCAGAAGGTCATGGCGACCTACCGCTCGTACCATGGCGCCACCGCCAACGCGATCGCCCTCACCGGCGACCCGCGCCGCTGGGCCAACGAGACCGGCGTCTCCGGTGTCGTGCACTTCTGGGGCCCGTACGCCTACCGCTCCAACTTCCACGCCGAGAACGAGGCGCAGGAGTGCGAGCGCGCGCTGGAGCACCTGGAGCAGGTGATCGCGTTCGAGGGCCCGGGCACGGTCGCGGCGATCATCCTGGAGACCGTGGTCGGCACCGCCGGCATCCTGATCCCGCCGCCGGGCTACCTGGCCGGGGTGCGCGAGATCTGCGACCGCTACGGCATCGTCCTCATCCTGGACGAGGTGATGGCCGGCTTCGGCCGCACCGGCGCCTGGTTCGCCGCCGACCACTGGGGCGTCACCCCGGACCTGCTGACCTTCGCCAAGGGCGTCAACTCCGGGTACGTCCCGCTCGGCGGGGTGGCGATCAGCGCGGAGATCGCCGCGACCTTCGCCGAGCGGCCGTTCCCCGGCGGGCTCACCTACTCGGGCCACCCGCTGGCCTGCGCCTCGGCCGTCGCCACCATCAACACGATGGCGGAGGAGGGCATCGTCGAGAACGCCGCGCGGATCGGCGAGGACGTGATCGGCCCCGGTCTGCGCGAGCTGGCCGAGCGGCACCCCTCGATCGGCGAGGTCCGCGGCCTCGGCGTGTTCTGGGCGCTGGACCTGGTCAAGGACCGCGCCACCCGCGAGCCGCTGGTGCCGTACAACGCGGCCGGCCCCGCCAACGCGCCGATGGCCGAGCTGGCCGCCGCCTGCAAGAAGCGCGGGCTCTGGCCGTTCGTCAACATGAACCGCTTCCACGTCGTCCCGCCGTGCACCGTCACGGAGGAGGAGGCCAAGGCCGGTCTCGCCGTGCTCGACGAGGTGCTGTCGCTGACCGACGAGCACACCGTCTGACCGGCGGACTGTCCGACCAGTAGGCAGTCCGACCAGCACACAGTCCGGCGTGCTCGTGGCCCGACGACGTACCAGACCCGACAGGACGGCCCCGGGTGCCCGCGTGCGCCCGGGGCCGTCCCACGCCCCGGAGGCCCACCTTGTCCCGCACCACCCTCACCCGCCGCGGCGTGCTCGGCACCGCCGGGCTGATCGGCGCCGGCGCCCTGACCGGCTGCGGCATCCCGTCCGCCTACGTGGCCGAGGACCACCGCTCCGCGCCCGACCGCTCGGGGAGCGAGAAGCGGCTGGCGTTCTCCAACTGGACGCAGTACATCGACGTCGACGACGACGGCAACCGGCCGACCCTGGACGCCTTCACCGAGCGGACCGGGATCAAGGTCACCTACACCGAGGACATCAACGACAACGACGAGTTCTTCGGGAAGATCGGCCCGGTCCTCACCCAGGGCAGCGACCCCGGCCGGGACCTCATGGTGGTCAGCGACTGGATGGCCGGGCGGTACGTCTCGCTCGGCTGGGTGCAGGCGATGGACCGCGCCAACCTGCCCAACGTCACCGCGCAGCTGGATCCGCAGCTGGCGAACCCGGCCTTCGACCCCGGGCGCCGGCGCAGCGTGCCGTGGCAGTCCGGGATCACCGGCATCGCCTACAACCGCAAGGAGCTGGGCCGCGAGATCAGGTCGACCGCCGACCTCTGGGCCCCCGACCTCAAGGGCCGGGTCACCCTGTTCGCCGGGCTGGACGAGGCGCTCGGTCTGCTGATGCTCGGGTACGGCGCCGACATCGGGGCCTTCACCGAGGACGACGCGCACCGGGCGATGGACCTGGTCCAGAAGATGGTCGACGGCCGGCACATCCGCCGCTTCACGGGCAACGACTACACCAGCGACCTGGCCTCGGGGGCCGCGCTGGCCTGCCAGGCCTACTCCGGTGACGCCGTGCAGCTCACCGCCGAGAACCCGGACATCGCCTTCGTGGTGCCCGAGGAGGGCGGCGAGCTCTGGGCGGAGAGCCTGCTGATACCCAACCGGGCCGACCACAAGACCAACGCCGAGCTGCTCATCGACCACTACTACCGACCCGAGGTGGCCGCCGAGCTGGCCGCCGCCGTGCAGTACATCTGCCCGGTGCCGGCCGCCCGCGAGGTGCTGGCGGACAGCGGGGACAAGGAGAAGGCCGAGCTGGCGGAGCACCCGCTGCTGTTCCCGACCGACGAGATGCGGGCCCGGCTGCACACCATGCGCGACGTCACCTCGGCCGAGCGTCCCGGCCTGCACAAGGTCTGGGGCCGCATCACCGGGGTCTAGCCGCCCGGGGCCGGCCGAGGGGGCCGCGGCTCAGCGGCGCACCGCGTCCAGCCCGAGCAGCGCGACGTGCAGCGAGAGGCAGGACTCCACCTGGTCGAGGTCGACGCCGAGGATCCGTTCGACCTTGTGCAGCCGGTCGTAGAAGGACGGCCGGGACAGGTGCGCGGCGTCGGCCGCCGCCGACTTGTTCCGGCCCTGCTCCAGGTAGATCCGCAGCATCTGCACCAACTGGGCGTTGTGCTCGGCGTCGTAGGCGAGCAGTGGGCCCAGCTCGCGCTCGACGTAGGTCTGCAGCCGGGCGTCGTCGCGCAGCAGGTGCAGCAGGCCGCGGAGCCGGACGTCGGGCAGCCGGTAGTACGCGGCCGCCCGGCCGCCGGGGGCGTCGTGCAGTGCGGCGTCGGCGACCTGGGTGGCCTCCAGCAGGGTGCGCCGGGCGTCGCGCACCGAGCCGACCGAGGAGCCGGCGGCGACCACCGGCGCCGGCGCGGGGGCGGCCTCCCGGTCGGCCTCCGCCGTCAGCCGGCGCAGCGCCGCGGCGAAGGCGTCCAGCGCGGCGTGCTCGTCCTGCTGGGCGGCGAGGGCGATCAGCACGCCGACGCCCTCGTCGTCCAGCGCGCCGACGAGGGCGGAGAGCCGGCAGCTCCGGATCGCGGTGGCCGCCAGCTCGGTGAAGTCGCGCAGCCTGGCCTGGGCCTCCAGGGCGGCCGGGATCGGTCCGCGCCGCTGCCGCAGGACCACCCCGACCAGCCGGCGGCCCTCCAGCGGCACGCCGAGGGCCTGGGCGCGCAGCGCCACCTCGGAGACGGTCAGGGCATGGGTGAGGATGCCGGAGAGCAGCGTGCGGTGGGTCTGCCGCTCCAGGCTCTCGCGGTCGCGCACCACCAGCCGGTTGAGGGCGAGCGCGGAGGCGCCGCGCTCCAGCAGCATGGTGTGCGGGTGCGCGGTGCCCTCGGGCAGCGGCCCCGGGTCGGCGACCAGGACGAGCCGGCCCCAGTCCTGGCCGCGGGCGCCGACCGTGGTGACCAGCCAGCCGCTGCGCGGGTCGTGGCCGGTGCGGCCGGGCGGGCGGACCCCGCGCGACCGGCGTTCCCAGTCCTCCAGCAGCTCGGTCTCGGGCCGGCCGGCGGGGTCGTGCGCCAGCACCTGGTGGGCGAGGTTCTCCAGCACCACCGGCCCGCCCGCCATCCGGGCCACCTGACGGACCACTTCGGCCGGCTCGGCGCCCTCCACCACCAGCTCGTTGAAGACCTGGTGGACCGCCTCCGAGGTGCGCAGCTGCTCCAGCTGGGCGTTCACGACCAGGGCGTGCACGGCCTCGGTGACGGCGACGAAGCGCAGCTCGCGGCGGAGCGCGATCAGCGGGAGACCGCGCTGCTCGGCGGCGTGCACCAGGGCGCGGGGCAGCGAGTCGAAGTAGCGCCGGCCGAACTCGATGACCAGGCCGGCCACGCCGACCTCGTCCAGCTCCCGCACGTACCGGGCCAAGCCCTCGCGGTCCTCGGGCAGCGCGATGCCGGTGGTCAGCACCAGCTCGCCGCCCTGGAGCACCCCGGCGACGTCGGGCAGTTCGCTGACGTGGACCCAGCGGACCGGGCGCTCCAGGTGGTCGGTGCCGGCGACGACCTGGGGGAGGCCGCGCCGCATCACCTCCAGGTCGAGCACACGGGCGACGGTGGGGAGCATCGCGGGCCTCCAGGGTTCAGAGTGTCAGGTAAATCATCGCTCGCGGCGACGAACTGTCGCCCTGCCGGAACCCTTGCACCCTGTAAGGCCCTGCGCGGCTAGCTTTCCGGGGTGACCCTTGTCACGCCCCGGCGGCACCGGGCATGGTCAGCGGGTCGGCTGTGGCGAAAGACGACACAACCGCGGGAATCCGTCGCGTGACCGGAAAGCAACACCGGAATCCCTTGCCGGGGTCACGCCCGGCTGTCAGGATCGCGCATCCCGGTGACCGACCGGGCCGGTTTCCCCCCGCACCGAGGACGCGGCGACTCGACCAGTCGTACGACGCCGGTGCGGTCCCCCGCCCGCCGGCACCTGCACCATGGCGGATCAGGCGGTCTTTCGCCTTGCGGGCAGTCGAACCACCGGCACTTGGAGGAACAGATGGACCTGACCGACTTCGGCGCGGGCGCGCAGTACATCGCCGGCCGGCAGAGCCGGGGGAGCGGCGAGCCCTTCCAGGTCGTCAACCCGGCGGACGGCAGCGTGGTCGAGCGGATCTCCCTCGCCTCTACCGAGCAGGTCGACGCCGCCGTGGCCGCCGCCCGCGCCGCGCTGCCCGAGTGGGCCGGCGCCACCCCGGGCGCCCGCTCGGAGGCGCTGACCAGGCTCGCCGCCGTGCTCACCGAGGCCGGCGCCGACCTCGCCCGGGTGGAGTCCGCGCAGACCGGCAAGCCGGTCAAGCTCTCCACCGAGTTCGACGTCCCCGGCACGATCGACAACGCCGCCTTCTTCGCGGGCGCCGCCCGCAACCTGGAGGGCAAGGCGGCCGGCGAGTACTCGGGGGACCACACCTCGTACGTGCGGCGCGAGCCGATCGGCGTGGTCGGCTCGATCTCGCCGTGGAACTACCCGCTCCAGATGGCCGCCTGGAAGATCCTCCCGGCGATCGCGGCGGGCAACACCATCGTCCTCAAGCCGGCCGAGCTGACCCCGCTGACCTCGGTGATGTTCGCCCGGGCCTGCACCGCGGCCGGCATCCCGGACGGCGTGGTCAACGTGGTCACCGGCGCCGGGCGCACCGCCGGCGAGCGCCTGGTCGCGCACCCGGACGTCGCGATGGTCTCCTTCACCGGCTCCACCCCGGTCGGCCGACGGGTCGCCGAACTCGCCACCGCGACCGTCAAGCGCACCCACCTGGAGCTGGGCGGCAAGGCCCCGTTCGTGGTCTTCGACGACGCCGACCTGGACGCCGCCGTGCACGGGGCGGTCGCCGCCTCGCTGATCAACAGCGGCCAGGACTGCACCGCCGCCACCCGCGCGTACGTGCAGCGGCCGCTCTACGACGCCTTCGTGGCGGGCGTCGCCGACCTCTACCGCACGATCCGGCTCGGCGACCCGCTGGACCCGCGGACCGACCTCGGCCCGCTGGTCTCCCACACCCACCGCGACCGGGTGGCCGGCTTCGTCGAGCGGGCCCGCGGGTACGGCGCCACCGTCGTCACCGGCGGACACGCCCCCGAGAAGGGCCACGACGGCACCGACCTCACCCGCGGCGCCTACTACCTGCCGACCCTCGTCACCGACGCGGCCCAGGACAGCGAGATCGTCCAGGGCGAGATCTTCGGCCCGGTCCTGGTCGTGCTGCCCTTCGACGGCGACGACGAGGGGCTGCGGCTGGCCAACGACACCCCGTACGGCCTGGCCGCCTCGGCGTGGACGAGCAACGTGCACCGTTCGCTGCGCGCCACCCGGGAGATCGCGGCGGGCTGCGTCTGGGTCAACGACCACATCCCGATCATCAGCGAGATGCCGCACGGCGGCTACAAGTCCTCCGGCTACGGCAAGGACATGTCGCAGTACTCGCTGGACGAGTACACGCAGGTCAAGCACGTCATGTTCGACACCACGGCGGTGGCCCGCAAGGACTGGCACCGCACCGTCTTCGGAGACAGATAACCCCTCCCAGGGGCGTTCCCCCACCGCCCCGACCCGACCTCTCCCCCCAGGAGGCCCGTTCCATGGTGTTCAACGAGCTCACCGACGGTCTGCCCGAACCGGTCCGCAGGGCCTGGGAACGCAGTCTGACCAGTGGCCGGGCCGCCGTCGGCAGGCGGACCCTGCTGCGCGCCGCCGCACTCACCGCCGGTGCGGGCACGCTGGCCGCCTGCGGCATCCCGGCGGCGGGCACCGCCGGCACCGGGGACTCCACCGCGAACGCCGCCCCCGACCTGTCGGAGGGCGAGCGGGAGGTGAGCTTCTCCAACTGGCCGCTCTACATCGACACCGACGAGAACGACCAGGAGAAGCACGGCTCGCTGGAGGCCTTCACCGCGGCCACCGGGATCAGGGTCAAGTACGCCGAGGACATCAACGACAACGTCGAGTTCTTCGGCAAGGTCAAGCCACAGCTCGCGGCCGGCCAGGACACCGGCCGCGACCTGATGGTGCTCACCGACTGGATGGCCGCCCGGCTGATCCGGCTCGGCTGGGCGCAGAAGCTCACCCCGGCCAACGTCACCACCGCGATCACCAACGTGGACGCCCGCTTCCGCGCCCCCGACTGGGACCCGGGCCGGCTCTACTCCTACCCGTGGGCCGGCATCCAGGTCGTGATCGCGTACAACCGGAAGGCGACCAGGGGCAAGGAGGTCACCAGCGTCGCCCAGCTGCTGGAGGACCAGGACCTCAAGGGCCGGGTCACCTTCCTCTCCGAGATGCGCGACAGCGTCGGGATGACCCTGCTCGACATGGGCAAGGACCCGGCGAAGTTCACCGCCGACGACTACGACGCGGCGATCGCCCGGCTGCAGAAGGCGGTGGACGGCAAGCAGATCCGCCGCTTCACCGGCAACGACTACGGCCAGGAGCTCTCCTCCGGGGACATCGCGGCCTGCGTCGCCTGGGGCGGCGACCTGATCCAACTCCGCGCCGACAACCCGGACATCGAGTTCGTCGTCCCGGAGCAGGGCTTCGTCTACGGGACCGACAACATGCTCGTCCCGGCCAAGGCCCGGCACAAGGCCAACGCCGAGAAGTTGATCGACTTCTACTATCAGCCCAAGATCGCGGCGCAGCTGGCCGCGGGCATCGGCTACGTCTCCGCCGTCACCGGGATGGAGAAGGAGCTCGCGGCCATCGCCCCGGACACCGCGGCCAACCCGCTGGTCGTCCCCACCCCCGAGATGGCGGCGAAGGCGCACGTGTTCCGCAGCCTGACCGAGGCCGAGGAGAGCTCCTTCGAGGAGAAGTTCTCCAAGCTCATCGGCGCCTGACCCCCCGACGGCAGAGAACCAGAGAGACACCACCCATGACAGAGCAGCTGCGCTCCGCGGCCACCGGTGGCGACGTCCGCCTCACCGGCATCGGCAAGACCTACGGCGCCTTCACCGCCGTCCACCCGCTCGACCTGACCGTCCCGCAGGGCTCCTTCTTCGCCCTGCTCGGCGCCTCCGGCTGCGGCAAGACCACCACCCTGCGCATGATCGCCGGGCTGGAGGAGCCCACCAGCGGCACCGTCCTGATCGGCGGCCAGGACGTCACCGCCCTGCCCCCGTACAAGCGCCCGGTGAACACCGTCTTCCAGAGCTACGCGCTCTTCCCGCACCTCGACATCTTCGAGAACGTCGCCTTCGGCCTGCGCCGGCGCGGCAAGAAGGACGTCAAGAAGCAGGTCGACGACATGCTGGAGCTGGTGGAGCTCGGCCAGTACGCCCGCCGCAAGCCGCACCAGCTCTCCGGCGGCCAGCAGCAGCGCGTCGCCGTCGCCCGCGCCCTGATCAACCACCCCCAGGTGCTCCTCCTCGACGAACCGCTCGGCGCCCTCGACCTCAAGCTCCGCCGGCAGATGCAGCTGGAGCTCAAGCGGATCCAGACCGAGGTGGGCATCACCTTCGTCCACGTCACCCACGACCAGGAGGAGGCCATGACGATGGCCGACACCATCGCGGTGATGAACGGCGGCCGGGTCGAGCAGCTCGGCGCCCCCGCCGAGCTCTACGAGAACCCCGCCACCACCTTCGTGGCCAACTTCCTCGGCCAGTCCAACCTGCTGCCCGCCGACGTGACCGGGCAGCAGGGCGGCGACCTCCTCCTCAGCGCCGCCGGCGCCCGGCTCTCCGTGCCGAAGGCCCGATGCGCCGCCGACGCGAGGAAGGTCCACCTCGGCGTCCGGCCGGAGAAGATCACCATCGAGCACTCCTCCGCCGAGGTCGCCGACGGCCGCAACCGGCTGGGCGGCACCGTGGTCGACTCCAGCTTCATCGGCGTCTCCACCCAGTACCTGGTGCGCACCGACGGCGGCCAGGAGGTGACCGTCTTCGAGCAGAACATGGAGCGCGACACCCGGATCGTCCCCGGTGCGCCGGTCGTCCTGCACTGGAACCCGGCGCACTCCTTCGCCCTGGACGCCGCCCAGGCGATCGACGCGGGCACCGGGGAGGAGGCGGCATGACCACCACCACCGCCGTGGCGCCGCCGCAGGCCGTACCCCCCGACGGCGGCCCGCTGCCCGGACCGGCCGCGCGGCCCAGGCGAAAGCTCACCCCGTACTGGCTGCTGCTGCCGGGCATAGCCTGGCTGGTCGTCTTCTTCGCCGTGCCGATGGTCTACCAGGCCTCCACCTCGCTGCAGACCGGCTCGCTGGAGAGCGGCTTCAAGGTCACCTGGCACGTCGCCACCTACTGGGACGCCCTGGTCGAGTACCGCTGGCACTTCGTCCGCTCGTTCGGCTACGCGGCCACCGCCACGCTGTTCTGCCTGGCCATCGGCTACCCGCTCGCCTACACGATCGCCTTCAAGGCGAGCAAGCGCTGGCGCAACGTCATCCTGATCCTGGTGATCGCGCCGTTCTTCACCAGCTTCCTGATCCGCACGCTGGCCTGGAAGACGATCCTCTCGGACGGCGGCCCGGTGGTCGGCGCGCTCAACGCGCTGCACGTCCTGGACCTCACCAGCGCCGTCGGCCTCACCTCCGGCGACCGGGTGCTGGCCACGCCGCTCGCGGTGGTGTGCGGCCTGACCTACAACTTCCTTCCGTTCATGATCCTTCCGCTCTACACCTCGCTGGAGCGGATCGACCCCCGCCTGCACGAGGCGGCCGGGGACCTGTACGCCCGCCCGTTCACGACCTTCCGCAAGGTGACCTTCCCGATCTCGCTGCCCGGCGTGGTCGCGGGCACGCTGCTCACCTTCATCCCGGCCTCCGGCGACTACATCAACGCCCAGCTGCTGGGCTCGCCGAGCGAGCAGATGGTCGGCAACGGCATCCAGAAGCAGTTCCTCAACGTGCTCGACTACCCCACCGCGGCAGCGCTGAGCTTCATCCTGATGGCCCTGATCCTGGGGATGGTGACGGTCTACATGCGCAAGGCCGGGACGGAGGAACTGGTCTGATGTCCCGAGTGATCAAGTGGATCCGGGCCCACCTGGTGGTGCTGGCCGGCCTGCTGGCCCTGGCCTACCTGGTGCTGCCCAACCTGGTGGTCCTGGCCTTCTCGTTCAACAAGCCGGTCGGCAAGTTCAACTACGAGTGGTCCGAGTTCTCCACCGACGCCTGGACCGATCCCTGCGGTGTGGCCGACATGTGCCAGTCGCTGTCGCTGAGCCTGGAGGTCGCGGTGCTCGCGACCGTCGGCGCCACCGTGCTCGGCACCATGGTCGCCTTCGCGCTGGCCCGCTACCGCTTCCGCGGCCGCTCCGCCACCACCGCGATGATCTTCCTGCCGATGGCCATGCCCGAGGTGGTGATGGCCGCCTCGCTCGGCACGCTCTTCCTCAACATGCGGATCCCGTTCGGCTTCACCACGATCCTCATCGCGCACATCATGTTCTGCCTGAGCTTCGTGGTGACGGCGGTCAAGGCGCGGGTGATGAGCATGGACCCGAGGCTCGAACAGGCCGCCCAGGACCTCTACGCGACCCCGACGCAGACCTTCCTGCGGGTCACCCTGCCGCTGGTCGCCCCCGGCATCGCCGCCGGCGCGCTGCTCAGCTTCGCGCTCTCCTTCGACGACTTCATCATCACCCAGTTCAACTCGGGCCCGACCACGGTCACCTTCCCGATGTTCGTCTGGGGCGCCTCGCAGCGCGGCATCCCGGTGCAGGTGAACGTCATCGGCACCGCGATGTTCATCGCCGCGGTGGTGCTGACCGTCGCCGGTCAGTGGCTCGGGAACCGCCGGAAGGCCACCGCCTGACCGGCACCGCCGGCGCTCCCGACGTAGCGTCGGGAGCGGCCGACAACCATCATCGATGTGCAGAAAGTGGCTGATAATGCATGGACTCCGCCCGCGCGCTCAGTGACGCCAGGCCCACCCCCTTCTGGCTGGAGGACCCGGGCCGGCCGGCGGCGCTGCCCGCCCTCGTCGGCGACACCACCTGCGACCTGCTGGTCGTCGGCGGCGGATACTCCGGCCTCTGGACCGCCCTCGTCGCCAAGGAGCGCGACCCCTCCCTGGACGTCGTCCTGGTCGAGGGCAACGAGGTGGGGTGGGCCGCGTCCGGGCGCAACGGCGGATTCTGCGCGGCCAGCCTGACCCACGGTTTCGGCAACGGGCTGCAGCGCTGGCCCGCCGAACTCGCCCAGCTCGAACGCCTCGGCGCGGCCAACCTGGACGGCATCGAGGCGACCATCGCGCGCTACGGGATCGACGCCGAGTGGGAGCGCACCGGCGAGATCGACGTCGCCACCCAGCCCCACCAGCTCGCCGAGCTGCAGGAGGTCGCCGAGGCGGTCGCCGAGTACGGACTCGACATCACCGTGCTCGACCGCGACGAGCTGCGGGCCGAGGTCGACTCGCCGACCTTCCTCGGCGGGCTCTGGGACAAGGAGGGCGTGGCGATGGTCCACCCCGCCAAACTCGCCTGGGGCCTCAAGGATGCCTGCCTCTCCCAGGGCGTGCGGATCTTCGAGCACACCCGGGCGACGGACCTCAGGGAGCACGGCGGCGGCATGGCCGTCCGCACCCCGTACGGACGGGTCTTCGCCCGCCGGGTCGCGCTCGGCACCAACGTCTTCCCGTCGCTGGTCAAGCGGGTCCGCCCGTTCGTCGTCCCGGTGTACGACTACGCGCTGATGACCGAGCCGCTCAGCGCCGAGCAGCTCGCCGCGATCGGCTGGAAGGGGCGGCAGGGGCTCGGCGACAGCGCCAACAAGTTCCACTACTTCCGGCTCTCCGCCGACAACCGCATCCTCTGGGGCGGCTACGACGCCGTCTACCACTACGGCGGACACGTCCGGCACGAGTACGACCAGCGGCCGGAGACCTTCCGCACGCTGGCGCACAACTTCTTCCGCTGCTTCCCGCAGCTGGAGGGGCTGCGCTTCACCCACGCCTGGGGCGGCGCGATCGACACCTGCAGCCGGTTCTCGGCGTTCTTCGACACCGCCCACCGCGGCCGGGTCGCCTACGCCGCCGGGTACACCGGGCTGGGGGTGGGCGCCACCCGGTTCGGCGCCGAGGTGATGCTCGACCTGCTGGCCGGGGAGCGCACCGAGCGCACCTCGCTGGAGATGGTCCGCTCCAAGCCGCTGCCGTTCCCGCCCGAGCCGGTGCGCTGGGCCGGCATCGAGCTCACCACCCGCTCGCTGGAGCGCGCCGACCGGACCGGTGGGCACCGCAACCTCTGGCTGCGCACCCTCGACCGGATGGGGCTGGGCTTCGACAGCTGAGCGGCCGCCCCGACGGCCTTCCGCGCCGATCACCGGCTGATCCGGTGACCGGCGCGGAGAATCCGCCGAGCCGAGCCGAGCCGATCCGAGCTGATCCGATCCGAGCCATCCGTTCGGCGAGGTGATCGCGCTATCCGTGTAAGAGAGACCCGCCGTCCGCCTCTCGTTGGTGACGGCGGGTCTCGGTTTCCCGCCGCGCCACGATCAGCAGCGCGCTGAGAAACGGGGACAGGACCATGGAGAGCACCGGACTGCACTGGCTCGCCCAGGCGGCACCGGACCCGGACGCCTTCCGGGAACAGTGGGAACGCAGCGGGCTGGGCCTGATGCTGCTGCCGGCCGGCCGGCGCTGGGACGTCCTCTCGGTACCGGGCCGGCTCGGCCGTCCCGTCATCGACATCCTCGACTCCCGCTCCTGCGGGCCGGTCCTCGGCGACTCCGCGGGCGAGAGCGTCGGCTTCCTCGTCCCCGTCGGCACGGCCGCGCGCTGGGTCGGGACGGGCGTCCGCTGCGCCGGCGAAGGCACCTGGATCGTCGTACCGCACCCCGAACGGCAGAGCCGCGGCGTGCGCTGGCTCGTCCCGCCGGACGGCTCCGGACGGCTCAACGACCCGGTCGTGCTGGAACTCGCCCTGCACGAGGCCGCCGCCCGGCTCAGCGACTGGTGACGCCGCCGCGGCGCCGGAGCCGGGGCGGCCGACCGGACGCGGCCCGGCGCACGGCCCGGGCGGCCGCGCCAGACTGGGAGGATGACCACCGCCCCGGACGCCGTCGACCCCTTCCTCCGCCCCGGCCGGGCGCAGTTGCGGCTCGCCGAGCAGGCCCGGCCCGTCTGCGACCGGCTCGGGCTCGCGCTCGCCGGTGGGCACGCGCTGCGCGCCCACGGGGTGCCGGCCTGCGCCCAGGACGGGCTGACCCTGGTGGCCGACGGCGGCACCGATCTGCCGCAGGCCGCCGCCGAGCTGGCCGCCGCCTACCGGGCGGCGGGCGGCGGGGTGGCCGAGCGCCCGGGCACCCCGCGCCTGGAACAGCTGTCCGTCCGGCTGACGCTCGGCGGCCGGTCGCACACGGTGGAGCTGCGCAAGGAGCCACTGGGCCACCGCCCGGTCCGCCTCGACCTCGGCGCACCGGCGGCCGGCGAGCCCCCGCTGACGATGACCGTCGTCGCCCTGGAGGACGCGGCCGGACTCGCCACCGCGCTGCTCGCCGACCGGGGCCTGCCCCGGGACCTGCTCGACGTGCACGCCCTGACCGCCTGGTACCGGGAGGGGGAGCTGCTCGCACTGGCCACCGCGCTGGACGCGGACTTCCAGCCCGCCGTCCTCGCCGACCGGCTGGAGACGCTGGCCGACGCCGCCGACGGACGGTTCCGGGCCCGGGGAGCGGCGGGCGGCGCGGTGGCCGGGCTGAAGCGGTGGGCGCTGGCGTGGTCGCAGGACCTCCGCCTCGACCTGCTGGAGACCCAGGAGGCCGCGGACGGATTGCACGATCCGTACCTGGAGGATGTCGAGGCCCTGGAGGACCCGGAGGTCGAGGAGGTCGAGGAGGACGTCGAGGCCCTGGGAGACCGGGAGGACCGGGAGGACCGGGAGCTCGTGGAGGACACCGGCGAGGCGGCACCGGTCGAGGACGCGGCGGGCGCGCGGTCGGCCGGTGCCCGGGAGGAGGCGGACGGGGCGACGGGGTCCGGTGGGGCCTGAGCCTCGCCCGTCCGGCCGATACGGCCGACGACCTGTAAGGCTGAATCCCGGATCCCCGTCAGCCTGTTCGTTGAGGCGGGCGGTGACGGCCAGCAGACTGGGTGATGAGCGCGGTAGCCCCGTGATCCCGTCGCCCGGCCCTCTCGCGGGCGGCGCCACACAAGGGACCGGCGGCAGGACGCCGCCCGGGACTTCGGAGGCAGACGGACCATGAGCAAGCACATCATTCACTGGATCGGTGGCCGGCCGGTCGCCACCGCCGGCGCCGCACCCCGCCGCGGTGACCTTTTCGACCCGGCCACCGGCCAGGTCTCGGGTCACGTCGACTTCGCCGGGATCGACGAGGTCGACCAGGCGGTGGCCGCCGCCGCCTCGGCCTTCGTCGAGTGGCGCAACGCCTCGATCGCCAAGCGCACCACGGTGCTCTTCAACTTCCGCGAGCTGCTCAACGCCCGCCGGGACGAGCTGGCCGCGATCATCGTCGCCGAGCACGGCAAGGTGCACTCCGACGCGCTCGGCGAGATCGCCCGCGGCCTGGAGGTCGTCGAGTACGCCTGCGGCATCCCGCAGCTCGTCAAGGGCGGCTTCACCGAGCAGGCGTCCACCGGCATCGACGTCTACTCGATCCGCCAGCCGCTCGGCCCGGTGGCCGTCATCTCGCCGTTCAACTTCCCGGCGATGGTGCCGATGTGGTTCTTCCCGATCGCGATCGCGGCCGGCAACACCGTCGTCCTGAAGCCGTCCGAGAAGGACCCGTCCGCCGCCAACTTCCTGGCCGAGCTGTGGAAGGAGGCCGGGCTGCCGGACGGCGTGTTCAACGTCGTGCACGGCGACAAGGTCTCCGTCGACCGTCTGCTGGAGCACCCCGACATCAAGTCGGTCAGCTTCGTCGGCTCCACCCCGATCGCCCGCTACGTCTACGAGACCGGCACCCGCTACGGCAAGCGCGTGCAGGCGCTCGGCGGCGCCAAGAACCACATGCTCGTGCTGCCGGACGCCGACCTGGACCTCAGCGCCGACGCGGCCATCAACGCCGGCTTCGGCGCGGCCGGCGAGCGTTGCATGGCCATCTCGGTGCTGGTCGCCGTCGACCCGATCGGCGACGAGCTGGTCGACAAGATCAAGCAGCGGATCGCCAACCTGAAGGTCGGCCCGGGCTGCAACGGCGACTCCGAGATGGGCCCGCTGGTCACCGGCCAGCACCGGGACAAGGTCACCTCCTACGTCGAGTCCGGTGTCGCCGACGGCGCCGAGCTCGCGGTCGACGGCCGCAAGCACCCGATCACCGCCGAGGACCGCAACGGCGCGCCCACCTCGGACGGCTTCTGGCTCGGCCCCACTCTGTTCGACCACGTCAAGCCCGGCATGTCCGTCTACAACGACGAGATCTTCGGCCCGGTGCTGTCGGTCGTGCGGGTCTCCTCCTACGAGGAGGGCGTGGCGCTCATCAACGCCAACCCCTACGGCAACGGCACCGCCATCTTCACCAACGACGGCGGTGCGGCCCGGCGCTTCCAGTACGAGGTGGAGGTCGGCATGGTCGGCATCAACGTGCCGATCCCGGTGCCGGTCGCCTACTACTCCTTCGGTGGCTGGAAGTCCTCGCTCTTCGGCGACGCCCACGCGTACGGCCCGGACGGCGTGCAGTTCTTCACCCGCGGCAAGGCCGTCACCCAGCGCTGGCTGGACCCCTCGCACGGCGGCATCAACCTCGGGTTCCCGACCAACAGCTGAGCCCCCGCCGCACTGCCGCCGCCGGCCGGCCCCCTCTCCCCGGGGTCCGGCCGGCGGCTGTTTGCATCGCCCGGCCCGGCGGCGTAGTGTTCTCTAGTCGCTCGGCTGGGAGCACCGGACACGTGTCTACGCGGACGGTCCCGGAGCGGCCAATCCCTTGAAACATCACTTCCCG
>NZ_JBHWUI010000139.1:0-22575 GCF_042737525.1 Kitasatospora sp. NPDC059973
GAGCAGAGCCCGGACGGCCGGACACAGGCGGCGGAGGGGCGGGGCCCCCCCGGGGGCCGCCCGGGCCCAGGGGGGGGGCCCCCGGGCCCAGGGGGGGGTGGGCCCCCCCCCGCCCCCGGCCCGGGGGGGCCCCCGGGGCCCCCCGCCGCCGGGCCCTACAGCTTCTCCACCGGCGCGTACCGCAGCAGCAGCTGCTTGCGCCCCTCCGTCCCGAAGTCCACCGTGGCCTGCGCCTTGTCGCCGACACCGGCGGTGGCCACCACGGTGCCCAGGCCGAAGGTGTCGTGGGTGACGCGGTCCCCCACTGCCAGGGCCACGACCTCCCGCTCGACCGCCGTACCGGCCCGCCGGGCCGACTGCCCCCAGCCCGCCTTCGGCGAGGCCGTCGCCGCACCGCGCGACGCGCCCCGGGAGGAGCCGCCCGAACCGGCGGACTTCCCGCCCCAGGACGACCCCGAGGAGTACCCGCGCGAGGCCGGCACCGACGCCGCGCCCGTCCGCTTCCACTCCACCAGCGTCTCCGGGATCTCCTCCAGGAACCGCGAGGCCGGGTTGTACGAGGGCTGCCCCCAGGCACTGCGCAGCACCGAACGCGTCAGGTAGAGCCGCTCCCGCGCCCGGGTGAGGCCGACGTACGCGAGCCGGCGCTCCTCCTCCAGCTCCTTGACCTGGTTGAGCGCCCGCATGTGCGGGAAGATGCCGTCCTCCATGCCGGTCAGGAAGACCACCGGGAACTCCAGCCCCTTGGCGGTGTGCAGGGTCATCATCGTGATGACGCCCCGGCCCTCCTCGTCCTCGTCCGGGATCTGGTCCGAGTCCGCGACGAGCGCGACCCGCTCCAGGAAGTCGGCCAGCGAGCCGACCGGCGGCGCGTCGTCCTCCCCCGCGTCGGGCCGCTCGCCCGGGTCCTGCTCGTACTCCAGGGCGACGGAGGCCAGCTCCTGGAGGTTCTCCACCCGCGTCTCGTCCTGCGGGTCCGTGGAGGACTGCAGCTCGGCGAGGTAGCCCGTCTCCTCCAGCACCGCCTCCAGCACCGCGGCGGGCCCGGCACCCGACTCGACGACCTGCCGCAGCCCGGCCATCAGCGCGTTGAACTTCTTCACCGCGTTCGCCGAGCGGGCGGCCATGCCGTACGCCTCGTCGACCCGCTGGAGCGCCTGCGCGAAGGAGATCCGCTCGCGCCCGGCGAGCGCGTCGATCATCGCCTCGGCCCGCTCGCCGATGCCGCGCTTGGGCACGTTGAGGATCCGGCGCAGCGGCACGGTGTCCTCCGGGTTGGAGAGCACCCGCAGGTACGCCAGGACGTCCCGGACCTCCTTGCGCTCGTAGAAGCGCACCCCGCCGACCACCTTGTACGGCAGGCCGACCCGGATGAACACCTCCTCGAACACCCGGGACTGGGCGTTGGTCCGGTAGAAGATCGCGACGTCGCCGGGCTTGGCGTCGCCCCGGTCGGTCAGCCGGTCGATCTCGTCGGCGATGAACTGGGCCTCGCCGTGCTCGTCGTCCGCGACGTAGCCGACGACCTTCTCGCCGTGGTCACCGGCCGTCCAGAGCTTCTTCTCGCGGCGGCTGGTGTTCCGCTCGATGACGGCGTTGGCGGCGCTCAGGATGGTCTGCGTGGAGCGGTAGTTCTGCTCCAGCAGGATCGTGGTCGCGTTCGGGTAGTCCTCCTCGAACTGGAGGATGTTGCGGATCGTCGCACCGCGGAAGGCGTAGATCGACTGGTCCGCGTCACCGACCACGCACAGCTCGGCCGGCGGCACCTCGGCCAGCCGTCCGGCGGCCGGGTCGACGTAGTCGCCGTCCACGGTGCGCTTCGGCGCGGCCGCGGCGGAGCCCCCGCTGAGCTCCCGGACCAGCATGTACTGGGCGTGGTTGGTGTCCTGGTACTCGTCGACCAGGATGTGCCGGAACCGCCGCCGGTAGTGCTCCGCGACGTCGGGGAAGGCCTGGAGCAGGTTCACCGTCGTCATGATGATGTCGTCGAAGTCGAGCGCGTTGGCCTCGCGCAGCCGCCGCTGGTAGAGGAAGTAGGCCTCGGCCAGCTTCTTCTCCATCGGGTTGGCCGCCTGGTCGGCGTACGTCTCCTCGTCGATCAGCTCGTTCTTGAGGTTGCTGACCTTGGCCGTGAAGGACTTCGGCGGGAACTGCTTCGGGTCCAGGTCGAGGTCCCGGCAGACCAGGGACATCAGCCGCTGGGAGTCGGCCGAGTCGTAGATCGAGAACGAGGACGTGAAGCCGAGGAGCTTGCTCTCCCGGCGCAGGATCCGCACGCAGGCGCTGTGGAAGGTGGACACCCACATCGCCCGGGCCCGCGGCCCGACCAGCTGCTCGACGCGCTCGCGCATCTCGCCGGCCGCCTTGTTGGTGAAGGTGATCGCCAGGATCTCGCCCGGCTGCACCCCGCGGGCGCCCAGCAGGTGGGCGATCCGGTGGGTCAGCACGCGCGTCTTGCCGGAGCCGGCGCCGGCCACGATGAGCAGCGGCGAGCCCGCGTGCAGGACCGCCTCGCGCTGCGGGTCGTTCATCCCCTCCAGCAGCTGGGCCGGGTCCACCACCGGGCGGGCGGCGCCGTTGCGGTAGAAGGCGTCCCGCTCGGCCTGGGCCGCGTGGTCGGTCTGGAACAGCCCCTCGGGGATCGCCTCCTCGTACGCGTCGTACGGGACGTCGTCCTCGAACGGCGGCGGCTCCTGCGTCGTCGGGGCGGCGGCGGGCTGCTGCTTCGACCCGGCGGCGGGGGCCTCGAAACCGGGGAGCGGGAGGTCGTCAAAGAGGCTACTCATGGCACTCCGAGTCTATGGCCCCGCACTGACAAGCCCGCCCGGCCCGGAGGAATCCGGGCCGGGCGGGCGGCCTCGCGAGGGCCGTCGGCCCTGGCGCGAGCGGCGTCGCGAGGGCCGTCAGACCAGGCGGCGGGCGGTGGCCCACCGGGTCAGCTCGTGCCGGTTGCTCAGCTGGAGCTTGCGCAGCACGGCCGAGACGTGGCTCTCCACCGTCTTCACCGAGATGAACAGCTGCTTCGCGATCTCCTTGTACGCGTAGCCGCGCGCGATCAGCCGCAGCACCTCGCGCTCGCGCTGGGTCAGCCGGTCGAGGTCCTCGTCCACCGGCGGGGTGTCCGTGGCGGCGAAGGCGTCCAGCACGAAGCCGGCCAGCCGCGGCGAGAACACCGCGTCGCCGTCGGCGATCCGGAAGACGGCGTTGACCAGGTCCGTGCCGGTGATCGTCTTGGTGACGTAGCCGCGGGCCCCGCCGCGGATCACGCCGATGACGTCCTCGGCGGCGTCCGAGACGGACAGCGCCAGGAACTTCACCTGCTCGCCCATCAGCCCGGCCGAGCGGCGCAGCACCTCGACCCCGCCGCCGCCCGGCAGGTGGACGTCGAGCAGCACCACGTCGGGCCTGGTCTCGGCGACCACGCGGACCGCCGACTCCACGTCGTCGGCCTCGCCGACCACGTCGATGCCGGTGACCTCGGTGCGCCCGATCTCGGCCCGCACCCCCGTCCGGAACATCCGGTGGTCGTCGACCAGTACGACCCGCGCGACCCTCCCCCCGCCCTCGGCCGGGGTCCCTCCCGTCGGCGCTGCGTCAGTCATTCGTTCTCTCCATCTCCAGCTCGACCTCGGTGCCGCCGTCCGGCGCGGGCCGCACCCGTGCGGTGCCGCCGTTGCGCTTCATCCGGCCGATGATCGACTCGCGGACACCCATCCGGTCCTCGGGCACCGTGTCGGGGTCGAAGCCGGGGCCGTGGTCGCGTACGAACACCGACACCGTCTCTCCCTCCACCTCGGCGTAGACCTGGACCGGTCCCCCGCCACCGTACTTGGCCGCGTTGACCGTCGCCTCCCTCGCGGCCTGCATCTGCGCGGCGATCCGCTCGTCCATCGGGCAGTCGCCGACCACGACCAGCTCGACCGGGACGCCGTGCCGGTCCTCGACCTCGGCGACCACCGCGCGCAGGCTCTCCGCCATGGTGTCCGGCGCGTCCTCGGCGACCGCCTCCGGGCGGTAGAGCCAGAGCCGCAGCTCGCGCTCCTGGGCCCGGGCGAGCCGCAGCACCTCCTTCGGGTCCTCGGCCCGGCGCTGGATCAGGGTCAGGGTGTGCAGCACCGAGTCGTGGACGTGGGCCGCGATCTCGGCGCGCTCCTGCGCGCGGATGCGGGCGGTCCGCTCGGCGCCGAGGTCCTGCCACATCCGCAGCGCGTACGGGCCCACCAGCACCAGGACGCCGGCCAGCACCGCCAGCGAGGCCTCCACCACCGAACCGAGCGTGGAGCCGCTGCCCTGCATGGCGAGGAAGGCGATGGTGCCGGCCACCACCAGCAGCACACCGCCGCCGACCCGGGTGTAGGCCCCGCGCCGCTTCTCGCCCTCCTCCAGGCCGAACCAGCGCTGCCAGCGGGAGTCGTCGGCCTGCCGCCAGACCAGCGCGACACCGACGCCGATCGCCAGCAGCGGCCAGGTGTACGGCCGGGCGGTCTGCACGCCGAGCGCGTTCAGCAGGGCGATCAGCCCGATCACCACCATGACCAGCGCGGCGAGCTGCCCCAGACCGCCCTGGCGCCGCCCGGCCCGCCCCGGGGCGGGCTCCCCGCCCGGTTCGGCCACCGCCGTGGCGGGCTCGCCCTGCAGCGCGTGCTGCAGCAGTTCGCGCAGCCGGCCGATCCAGCCCCGCCGACCCTTGCTCAGCTCCGCCCCCGACGCCCCGGAGGCCTGCCAGGAGCCGGCCGGCACGAAGGCGCCGTTGACGTAGACCCAGTGCGCGCCGCCGCGCTGCGCGGGCTCGCCGATGCCGATCGGCACCACGAACCAGAACGCCGCGTACAGCAGTGCGCCGATCCCCTGCGCGAAGAAGAGCAGCACGAAGGCGACCCGGACCCAGGCGACCGGCAGCCCGAGGTGCACCGCGAGCCCGTGCGCGACGCCGCCGAGCATCCGGCCCTGGGGGCTCCGGTAGAGCCGCCGGTACGGCGGGCGCTCGCTGCCGGGCACGGCCGGGTCGGCGACGGCCGCCGACGCGGGGTCGGGGACGAGGGGGCGGGGATCGGTACCGGGTGCTGCCACGGCACCGATGGTTCCACGCACGCGGGCCCGGGCGCATCAGGGTGGAGCCCCCATCCCTCTCAGGGACAAGTCAGGGTACGGACAGGGCTCGCACCGGTTGGGCGGCGCCGCCGGAGCCACCAGGATGGTGGGCATGACCGAGGACCACCGCATCCAGGAGACCGGGGCGAGCGCCCCGCCGGCACCCGACCGCCCGCCGCTGAACCGCACCGAGCACCACCGCGTGGTGGCCGGGGTCTGCGGCGGCCTGGGCCGGCACCTGGACATCGACCCGGTGGTCTTCCGGGTGGTGACGGTCGTGCTCTGCCTCTCCGGCGGCCTCGGGCTCTTCCTGTACGGGCTGGCCTGGCTGATCATCCCGACCGAGCCGGTCCCGGACGGCCGGGGCGGCAGCAAGGGCGGCCGCACCGAGCTCCAGCGGGTGCTCACCGGCCGGGTGGACGGCCAGTCGATCGGCGCGGTGCTGCTGACCGTGATCGGCACCGGCGTCTTCTTCGCCTCGATGGGCGACGGGGACACCATGTTCCCGCTGCTGCTGCTCGGGGCCCTGGTCTTCCTGGCGGTCCGCTACGACCCGGAGCGGCGCCACGGCCGGCTGCGCGGGCGCCGGCGCGGCCGGGACCGGCGGCACGGCCCGTACGACCGGTGGTTCCCGGAGGCCGAATCGGCCGCCGCCGACCACTCCTGGCCGCGCACCGACGAGGGCGAGCGGGCCCGCGAGCGGCACGCCCGGGAGCGGGCATCCGGCACGGTGCCGGCCGACACCCCGCACGCGGGCCCGAGCGGCTACCTGTGGGACCCCCGCCACCCCGAGCGCAACCCGTACGGCGCAACCGCCACGCCTCCTCCCGGCGGCCCCGCGCAGCCCTGGTGGCAGCGCCCCGACCTGCCCGAGGGCGACCCGCTGCGCAAGGGCGGTCCGGCCGCCCCGGCGCCGCCGCGGCCGGTGGTGGTGCACCGCCGGCACGAGCGCTCGCCGCTCGGCCTGATCGGGCTGCTCCTGGCGGTCGGCGCGGCCAGCGCGGTCTGGTCGGCCTCCGCCCACGGCGGCGCCGAGGTGGTGACCGGCACGGTACTGGCCACCGCGCTGCTGGTGGTCGGGCTGACCCTGCTGGTGGGCGCCAAGTTCGGCCGGGCCCGCCGGCTGGTCGTCCCGGGCCTGCTGCTCACCCTGGCGCTGGCGTTCACCCACGGCTCGTCGTTCTCGGTCCAGAACGCCGTCGGCGACCGCGACTGGACGGTCGTCTCGGCGGGCGACCTGGACGACCGGTACACGCTCGGACTCGGCAACGGCCGGCTGGACCTCAGCGGGCTGGACCCGGCCGGTGCCACCCTGCACAGCACCGTCGACCTCGGCGCGGGGCAGCTCACCGTGGTGGTGCCGCCGGACGTGACGGTGAGCCTGGACACCAAGGTCGGGCTGGGCAACGTCAAGGTGCCCGGGTCGGACGAGGTCAGCGGCAACAGCTCCCGCAGCTTCCAACTGCACCCGGTGGACGGTCAGGCATCCAAGGGCACGCTCGTCCTCTCGCTGAGGGTCGGGCTCGGCGACATCAAGGTGGTCCAGTCGTGAGGAAGCACCAGCTCGACCCGTTCTCGCTGATCGCGGGAGGCCTGTTCACCGTGATCGCGGTGCTCTACCTGGTGGCGGCGATCAACGACGTCTCCGTGAACGGCCGGATCGTCATCCCGGTGACCTTCATCGTGCTCGGCGTCGGCGGGCTGGCCGGGGCGGTCGCGGCGGCGGTGCGGCGCGGCCGTCCGGAGCCGCGGGACCAGGACGCGCCCTGACGGGCGCGCCCCGGCGGGGGCCGCGCGGCTCAGCTCTGCAGCGGCCCGAGGTTCAGCTTGTCGCCGTCCTTGGTGACCCCGTACCGGGGCAGCGGCTTGGTGGCCGGGCCGTTGACCACCGCGCCGGTGGCCGCGTCGAACCGGGAGCCGTGGCACGGGCAGTAGAACTGGCCGTTCTTCGGCGCGTCGACCGCGCAGCCGGAGTGCGTGCAGATCGAGGAGAGCCCGCAGTACTGGCCGGCCTTGGGCTGGACGATGTAGACCGCGTCACCGGTGGCCGGGTCCTTGACCTGGGCCGAGCCGCCGACCGGGACGCTCGCGGCGTCCACCGAGACGGGCGGTCCGGCGGGCGCCGGCGCGGCCGAGGGGCCGACGGCCTTCTTGTCCCGGCCGAAGGTGGCGGTCAGCGAGCCGGTGAGCAGCCCGGCGCCGCCGATCGCGACGGCCGCGATCCCGCCGTCCATCAGGGCCCGCCGCCGGACGTGCTGCTCGCGCAGCCCGCGCTCGCGGTCCCGGGCGGCCCGCCGGGCCAGGTAGCCGTCCAGCGAGAGGTACGGGGTGCCGGCCAGCACCAGCGGGGTCCAGGCCATCAGGTAGGCCAGGTCGTTGCCGAGGTAGTACGGCGAGACGTTCCAGCTGACGGTCAGCCAGAGGCTCAGGTTGATCAGCGCGCCGCCGAGCGCCGCGACCCGGCCCCAGAGGCCGAGCAGGGTGCCGAGGCCGACCGCCAGCTCGCCGAAGGCGACGGCGAGCGCGAACAGGGTCGGCGCGTCGAGCGCGGCTCCGAGCAGGAACGAGATCGGGCTGGAGCCCTTGGCCGCCTGGGTCTGCGAGACGAACGACGCCGGGTCGCCGGCGCCGGCCAGGTAGTGCGAGTCGGCGAGCTTGTCCAGCGCCGCGTAGACGAAGGTGACGCCCAGGAAGATCCGCAGCGGCAGCAGCGCGTACCGGGAGGCGGCCGCCTTGCGCTGGGCCAGTCGCCCGGCCCTGCCGCCGCCCGCCGCCACCGCGCCGGTCACCGTGGAGTCGCCCGCCGCCGTGGAGCTGCTGGTCGCCACGGAGCTGCTGGCCTCCGACATCCCTCACACCTTCCTTCACGGCCCGCCATCACCTGACAGGTCCGGTCCGCATTCTGCACGCTCGTGAGCGCTTTCGGTGGGAGATCCCACCCGGCGGGCGCCCGGTGCCCCGGTCCGCCACCGCGAACGGCCGCGCCGTCGCTCCCTTGTGTACGGGAACGACGGCGCGGCCGTTCAATGCCGGTTCAGGGCCGGCGGAGAGTGCCTACTCCCACTCGATGGTGCCCGGCGGCTTGCTGGTGCAGTCCAGCACCACGCGGTTCACGTCGGCGACCTCGTTGGTGATCCGGGTGGAGATCTTCGCCAGCACGTCGTACGGCAGGCGCGACCAGTCCGCCGTCATGGCGTCCTCGGAGGAGACCGGGCGCAGCACGATCGGGTGGCCGTACGTCCGGCCGTCGCCCTGGACGCCGACGCTGCGGACGTCCGCGAGCAGCACCACCGGGCACTGCCAGATCTCGCGGTCCAGGCCGGCCGCGGTCAGCTCCTCGCGGGCGATCGCGTCGGCCTCGCGGAGCAGGTCCAGGCGCTCCTTGGTGACCTCGCCGACGATCCGGATGCCCAGGCCGGGGCCCGGGAACGGCTGGCGCTGGACGATCTCCTCCGGCAGGCCGAGCTCCTGGCCGACCATCCGGACCTCGTCCTTGAAGAGCTTGCGCAGCGGCTCGACCAGCTGGAACTGCAGGTCCTCGGGCAGGCCGCCGACGTTGTGGTGGGACTTGATGTTGGCGGTGCCGGTACCGCCGCCGGACTCCACCACGTCCGGGTACAGGGTGCCCTGGACCAGGAAGTCCACGGACTCGCCGTGCTCGCCGGCCTCGGCCACGATCTCGGCCTGGGCCTGCTCGAAGACCCGGATGAACTCCCGGCCGATGATCTTGCGCTTCTCCTCCGGGTCGCTGACGCCCTTCAGCGCGTTCAGGAAGCGCTCCTGCGCGTCGACGACCTTCAGCTGCACACCGGTGGCCGCGACGAAGTCCTTCTCGACCTGCTCGGTCTCGCCCTTGCGCATCAGGCCGTGGTCGACGTAGACGCAGGTCAGCTTGGTGCCGATGGCCTTGTTGACCAGGGCGGCCGCGACCGCGGAGTCCACGCCGCCGGAGAGGCCGCAGATGGCGCGCTTGTCGCCGACCTGGGCGCGGATCAGCGCGACCTGCTCGTCGACCACGTTGCCGGTGGTCCAGGTCGGCGCGATGCCGGCGCCGCGGTAGAGGAAGTGCTCCAGGATCTGCTGGCCGTGGTCGGAGTGCAGCACCTCGGGGTGGTACTGCACGCCGTAGAGGCGGGCCTCGTCGTTCTCGAAGGCCGCGACCGGGACCACCCCGGTGGAGGCGGTGACGGTGAAGCCCTCGGGCGCGGCGGAGCAGGCGTCGCCGTGCGACATCCACACCGAGTGCTGCGCCGGGACGCCCTCGAACAGGGTCGAGCCGGTGCGGGAGACCGTCAGCGGGGTGCGGCCGTACTCACGCGCACCGCTGTTGTCGACGGTGCCGCCGAGCGTCTTGGCCATCAGCTGGAAGCCGTAGCACATGCCGAAGACCGGCACCCCGGCCTCGAAGATCGCGCGGTCGAGCTGCGGCGCGCCCTGCTCGTAGACCGACGAGGGACCACCGGAGAGGATGATCGCCTTCGGGTTCTTGGCGAGCATCTCCGCGACCGGCATGCTGCTCGGCACGATCTCGCTGTAGACCCGGGCCTCACGCACCCGACGGGCGATGAGCTGGGCGTACTGGGCACCGAAGTCGACGACCAGGACGGTGTCGGTCTCGGGCGCGGACTGGTCGGGAATAGCAGAGGACACGGACGGCCTTCCGGCAGCGGTATCTAGAGGTGTCGCGGAGCACGCCCCCGGAGGGACGGCGGCGGCGACGGGCGGGGGTCTGGGCACGAGTCTACCGGGCTGGCCGGTTTCACTCGTCTGCACGTCCAGGAGACCGTGACCGGCCGGGCGGCCGCTTCGTTGCATCTGACGAACGCACGACCGCGCCGCGCCCGCCAGGTGCGCCGCCTCCGCCCCGGCAGGGGCGCCGCCGTGCGGACTAGCAGGACCACGCGTGGAGCTCATCCCAGTCCACCGGCGCGCGTGGCGCAGCCGCTGTCCCGGCCCCGCCGGGAGCGCTGCGCCGTGGGACCGCGCGCGGGTGCAGCGGCCGGCCAGCAGGGGACAGCGACCCCGGCCGTGACTGGACACCCAAGGAGGTGGGGCGGCCGGCCCCGGGGACGCCCGGGTACCGGCCGCCGCACCCCGGCGCGCCCCGGGCGCGCACCGTTCACCGTCCCCGCGCCACCGTGCGCTTCCCTGTGCGCTGCAGCACCACCACTACGCACGGTGATCATCGACAGCGCCCGCCCCGTGCCTCCCGGCGGACCGCCGAGCCGGTCCGAACGGCCGCCGCGCCCCGGCCGGGACGAAAATGGACTGTGCCGAATCATGCCGAATCGGTTGCAGAGCAAGCCCTTCGTCCAGCACGATGCTGCTTGGAAGAGGTTCTCCCGGCAGCCGAAGGCCCCCCGCGGAGTGCCGTCCCGATGCCTCCGAGACCCGCGATGGCAACGATTGTCACCTCACGCTCCGTGAGCGAGAGTCCGGTGCAGGCATGCGCGCCGGCCCGCCCCGCCGCGTGCGTACCCGCCCTGCGCGACCGGCCCACCTCATGCCGGTGCCGCGCCGGCACCACCCAGAAGCCATTCGACGCGACGGCGCTCCTCCCCCGGCGCCGTCACCCCCAGCACCGGCGCAGCCCTGACGCCGAGTGCTGAGCGACAAAGGGCCCCGTTCCCCCGCGGGGCCCTTTGCCCTGTTCGGGGACGGAGCGCCCGGTTCCGCACCGCTCCGGCCGCGCCACCGCTGCCGACCACGCCACCGCTGCCCGCCCGCGACCGCGTTCCGGCGGCGGTCGGCCGAGCCGCACGGACGCGTGAGGGGCGCGCGGCTGCTGGCCACGCGCCCCTCGACCGCTACTGCTGCTTGCGCCAGACGCTCGGGTCGACCGGGTCGTCCTCGCCCGGCGACCGCGCGGGCGGCACCCCGCCGGACGGCATCGCCGGCGGCTCCTCGTGCGAGCCGATCACCTCGCTCACCCCCGGCCGCACGCCGGGTTCCGGCGCGATCCCCGCCTCCTGCGGCGCGCGGTCCGGGGCGGGCGCCCCCTGGTACGGCGCGTCCTGCGGCGCCGCGCCGGGCACCGCCTGGGCCCGGCCGCCGCCCGTGGCCGCCAGCAAGGGCGGCACCGCCAGCGCGCCGACCGCCGCCCAGACCACATTGACCGCCAGCACGGTGGCGAAGGCCAGCCCCACCGCGTACTCGGCGCCGAACTCCCGCTGCCGCCCGGAGTACGTCGTGGTGGAACTCGTCGAGACCACCGCGCCGGCGATCGCCATCAGCAGGCTGAGCCCCGCCGCGTACACCACCGCCAGCCGGAGCCGGTCGGCCGCGTCCAGCCGCCGCCGGTACGCCGTCCACCCGAGGAAGGCCACCGCGGCCAGCGCGAGCAGGCCGGTCCACCGCCAGTCGGCGCTCTCCCCGTGCAGGTCGAAGAAGGAGAACTCGCCGTTGTCACGCGGGCCGGACTCCCAGTCCGGGTCCGCGGTGGAGGGGCTACCGCCGCTGCCCACCTTCAGCGTCGCCGCCGACCCCAGGCCGAGCAGCAGCAGACCGACGTTCGGGAGCACGGCCAGCGAGGCGCCGGCCTCGCCGCCCTCGCCCTGGACGGCGATCAGCACGAAGCCGACGAGCGAGGCGAGGCCGATCGTCATCGTCAGCGCACGGCCCGCCGCCAGCGCGGCCACCGCCCAGCCGCGTACCGCCCGGTTGCGCCAGGCCGCCCAGCGCAGCGCGTCCGTCCCGTGGACGGCGAACGCCACCAGCCCGGCCAGCAGCGCCGTCCAGCCGACCGCCTGGAGCCAGCCGGAGTCGGCCGAGTACGTCACACCGCCCAACGAGCCGGCGTAGTCGTCCACGTCGAACCGGCCGCCGGAGGTCCCCGGGTGCCAGTCGGCGCCGGCGACCAGGCCGATCAGCAGGGTCACCGCCGCCGCGGCCACCGCGGTCCGCAGCGCCTCGGCGGCCGCCTGCCGGCTGGTCCACTGCTCACCGGTACCGGCCTGGCGCCGGCGCGCGGCGGCCCGCAGACCGATCCAGAGCGCGAGCAGCCAGAGCGCGGTGACCGTCATCGGCACCGCCCGGACGAGCGCCTCGCCGCCACCGTCCCCGTACCGGCCCCCGCCGGTGAAGCCCAACTCGAACGGCGCGCCGAGGGCGGCCAGCGCGAGGGCCAGCGCACCACCGAAGCGCTCGCCGAAGGACGGCGCCCGGAACAGGTAGAAGAAGGTGTAGTCGTCCGGGACCGCCGCGATCAGCGCCGCCAGGAACAGCACCGCGGTCGGCGCGACCATCACCTTGAACGCCGGCCGCCAGTCCGCGCCGGTCAGCCCCCGCAGGACGGCCGGGCGCGCGGTGGCCGGGTCGTAGGGCCGGCCGGTGCCCCAACTGCCCACCGCCGGCGGCGCGAAGGCGGGCGGGGCCGGTGGTGCGGCGGGCGGCGGAGGCGTGAACCCGGCGGGCGGTGCCGCGGGCGGGGCGGGCGGCGGCGGGGGCGGCGGCATGAGCGGCCGCCCGCACGAGGCACAGCCGAGCGCCCCCTCCCCCGAAGCCGCGCCGCACGATGCGCAGATGGCCATGGACCCCGAACCCCCCGTGAACGGTTGCTCCCTGGTCCCCCCAGGGAGCCCGTTTATCCCATCGTGCCCGGACGGCTGTCAACCGGCGCCGGCCACGGCTGCCCAGCGGACCGGCGGAGCGTCAGGAGGCTTCCGGGTCAAGCTTCTTGGGCACCACCGGAACGGCGAGCAGCGGCAGTCGCAGCGCACCGAAGGCCTCGGCCGGCACGGCCGGACGCACCGGCGCCACCGCCGCGACCCGCCGGTAGGCCTCGCCCGGAGCCGGGCGGCCGTCCGCCTCGCCCTTGTTGGGCCACATCGACATGGCCCGCTCGGCCTGCGCGGTGATCGTCAGCGAGGGGTTCACCCCGAGGTTGGCGGAGACCGCGGAACCGTCCACCACGCTGATCCCGGGGTGGCCGTGGAGCCGGTGGTACGGGTCGACCACGCCGGTCTCGGCGGAGTCGCCGATCGGGCAGCCGCCGAGGAAGTGGGCGGTCATCGGGATGTCGAAGATCTCGCCGACGGTGCTGCCCGCGAACCCGTTGATCTCGGCGGCCAGCGCCTGGGCGCCCTGCTCGGCCGCCGGGATCCAGCTCGGGTTGGGCGCGCCGTGGCCCTGGGTGGAGGTCAGCTGGCCCTTGCCGAGGCCCTTGGTCTTCAGCGAGACGGTGATCGAGTTGTCCAGCGACTGCATCACCAGACCGATGATGGTCTTCTCCGACCAGCGGTGCTGGTTCATCGACCGCGCGAAGGTCACCGGGTGGCGGGCCGCCGTGCCCAGGTAGCGCAGCCAGCGGGGGCCCTTCCCGCCGCCCTTGACCTGCATGATGGACAGCGCGCCCATCGCGTTGGAGCCCTTGCCGTAGCGCACCGGCTCGATGTGGGTGTTCGCGTCCGGGTGGATCGAGGAGGTGATCGCGACGCCCTTGGTGAAGTCCGCCCGGCTGCCGTAGCGCCGGTCGGTCGTCTGGGCGCCGACCAGCGCCTCGGAGTTCGTCCGGGTCAGCTCGCCGAGCCGGGCGGAGAGCCGCGGCAGGTGGCCGCCGTCGCGCATCCGGTGCAGCAGCGACTGGGTGCCGTAGGTGCCGGCCGCGACCACCACCCGGGCGG
This sequence comes from Kitasatospora sp. NPDC059973, assembly GCF_042737525.1. Taxonomy (NCBI): domain Bacteria; kingdom Bacillati; phylum Actinomycetota; class Actinomycetes; order Kitasatosporales; family Streptomycetaceae; genus Kitasatospora; species Kitasatospora sp. NPDC059973. The sequence goes on from NZ_JBHWUI010000139.1 coordinate 13,713, forward strand.
CGGTGATCGTGCGCGCGCCCGCCTTGACCCGGTCCGTCGTGGAGCGGGCGTCGGTCCGGCGGACGTCCACCGCGAAGCCCTCGCCGTGCTCGCGGATCCGGGCCACCGTGGTGAGCGGGTGGATCTCGGCGCCACCGCGCTCGGCCAGGTACAGGTAGTTCTCGGTGAGCATGTTCTTGGCCCCGTGCCGGCACCCGGTCATGCACTCGCCGCACTCCACGCAGGCCCGCCGGGCCGGGCCGGCCCCGCCGAAGTACGGATCGGCCACCTCCTCGCCGGGCGCCGCCCCGACCGCGCCGTCGGAGTCCTTCCCGTCGCCGAAGAAGACCCCGACCGGGGCCAGGTGGAAGGTGTCCCCGACGCCCATCTTCTCGGCGGCCGCCTTCAGATGGACGTCGGACGGGGTGACGGTCGGGTTGAGCCGGACCCCGAGCATCCGCTGCGCCTGGTCGTAGAACGGCGCCAACTCCTCCTGCCAGTCCGTGATGTGGCGCCACTGGCGGTCCTCGAAGAACGCCTTCGGCGGCACGTACAGGGTGTTCGCGTAGTTCAGCGAGCCGCCGCCGACCCCGGCGCCCGCCAGGATCATCACATTGGCCAGCAGGTGGATCCGCTGGATGCCGTACAGGCCGAGCCTGGGCGCCCACAGGTACTTGGCGAGGTCCCAGGAGTTCCGGGGCAGTTCGTCGCGCTCGAAGCGCCGCCCGGCCTCCAGGACGGCGACCCGGTAGCCCTTCTCGGTCAGCCGCAGCGCGGAGACCGAACCACCGAAGCCCGAGCCGATCACGACCACGTCGTAGTCGAAGTCCGCCTCGTCGCGGGACGCCACCATGTGCCACTGCTCCTTCGGGATACGAACGGACTTCGGGGCCGGGCGCCCGGGCCGGGCGGCTCCGCCGGTCGGTCCGGCCCTTCGGCCGGACTGGAGGGGACTACTTGAACCGCAGCGCCTTCAGGACCCGCAGCCCGCCGGTGAACACCGCGGCGAACTGCCGGTCGTCCAGGCCGAAGGCGGGCGCGAGCGGCATCACCCGCTGGCTGGCGATGGTCTGCGCCTCGGTGAACCGCAGGATGCCCTCGGCACCGTGCCGCCGGCCGAGCCCGGACTCGCCCATCCCGCCCATCGGCGAGCCGACCGAGCCGTACGCCGCCGCGTAGCCCTCGTTGACGTTGACCGTGCCGGTACGCAGCCGCGCCGCGATCGCCCGGCCGCGCCGGCCGTCCTTCGTCCAGACGCTGGAGTTGAGCCCGTACGGCGTGGAGTTGGCGATGGCCACCGCCTCGTCCTCGGTGTCGAAGCGGTACACCGAGACCACCGGGCCGAAGGTCTCCTCGGAGCAGACCGCCATCTCCGGGGTGACCCCGTCCAGGATGGTCGGCTCGTGGAAGAACGGGCCGAGGTCCGGCCGGGCGCGGCCGCCGGCCACCACCGTGGCGCCGGCCTTGACCGCCTCCTCCACGTGCCGGGTGGTGGCGTCCAGCTGTCGCACCGAGACCAGCGACCCCATGTCCGCGCCGTAGGCGAGGCCGCCGCCGAGCCGCAGCGCACGGGTGCGCGCGGCGAACTTCGCCAGGAACGCGTCGGCCACCGAGCGGTGCACCAGCAGCCGCTCGATCGAGATGCAGAGCTGGCCGGCGGAGGAGAAGCAGGCCCGGACGGCGCCCTCGGCGGCCCGGTCGAGGTCGGCGTCGGCGAGCACCAGCATGGCGTTCTTGCCGCCGAGTTCGAGCGAGGCGCCGACCAGCCGGGCGGCGGCGCGCTGGGCGACCTCGCGGCCGGTGCGGGTGGAGCCGGTGAACGAGACGTAGTCGGCGTGCTCGACGACGGCCGGCCCGACCACCGGGCCGTCACCGATCACGATCTGCCACAGGTCGGCCGGCAGCCCGGCCTCGATCAGCAGCTCGCGGGCCCAGAGCGCGGTCAGCGCGGTCTGCGTGTCCGGCTTGTTGACCACCGCGTTGCCCGCCACGAAGGCGGGCAGCGCGTCGCCGATGGACAGCTCCAGCGGGTAGTTCCAGGGCGAGATGTGCCCGATCACGCCCTTGGCGCGGCGGGCCTCGACCGCCCGGGTGAGCACCGGCAGCGCCCCGCCGTGCCGCTTGTCGCGCAGGTACCCGTGCGCGGCGCGCCCGTAGTGCCGGGCCGCCATGGCGACGGCCAGCACCTCCTCGAAGGCGTGCAGCCGGGCCTTGCCGGTCTCCGCCTGGATGAGGTCCAGGACCTCGTCCTGGCGCTTGAGCAGCAGGTCGTGGAAGCGCAGCAGGACGGCGGCGCGGCGGCGGACCGGCAGCGCGGCCCAGACCGGCTGGGCGCGCCGGGCCAGCTCGTAGGCGACCTCGACGTCGGCCGGGGTCGAGCGCGGCAGGGCGGCCAGCGGCTCACCGGTCAGCGGGGCGACGGTCTCCACCAGGTCCGGCTCGCCCGCCGCGGTGACCCCGGCGGCGAGGCGGGTGACCAGGGAGGGCGGAACGGCCGCGGCGACGGTACGGCCGCCGCCGGGGGCGGCGGGGTTGCGGTCCGCGGCGCCGGCGCCGGGCTGCTCGGAGACCGTGGCATCTGCTGTGAGGTCCGTCATGGGGCGCAGCCTAGGCGCTCGGCGGCCGGTTCGGTACCCGTCGGTAACAAGAATGTCGGCGCGCCGCTGCGCGGCCGGGAGCCCGCCGACCCGGTGCGGCGACGGCTCAGCGGGTGGGCGTGAAGTCCTTGAGCACCGCGTTGAACCGCTGCTCCCCCTCCGGCCAGTCCTTGTCCGTGTCCGGGCTGGAGAGGTAGATGGCGTAGCCGGTCCCGTCGCGGTCGATGAACTCCGCCTCTATCGCCCGCCGCCGGCCGCCCTCCTTGGCCGCGTAGCTGAACTCCCAGACCGCCGCGTCGTGGCCGTTCACCAGGACGCTGGTCAGCTTGTGCTGGCGGTACTCCTTCAGCTTCGAGACCGTGGTCTCCATCTGCCGCAGGTGCTCCAGCGGCTTGACCGACTGGCCGACGGTGACGGCGAACTGGAGGTAGTGGGTCTTGTTGTCCGGGCTGTAGAAGATCTGGTTCGCGGTGTCGGTGCTGCGCTGCCAGGCCGGGGTGGCCACCGGCAGCGGGAACCGGAAGCCCGCCGGGTCGTCCACCCAGCGGTAGCCGGTGGGCGGGGGATCGGTGTCGCCGGACGCGGTGGGCTGCGGCGTCCCGGAGCCGGTGGCGGTCGGGGAGGGACCGGGCTCCGGGGCTCCCCGGTCACGGGTCGCGAGGAAGGTCGCCCCGGCGGCCACCACCGCGACGGTCAGGGCGATCGCGGCGACCCGCAGCACGGCCCGGCGCCTGGCCGGGCCACGCGCGGGCGAAACGGAGTGCGCTCCCGGCGTGGGCGTGGCGGCGTGCGCTCCCGACAGGGGCGTGGCGGCATGCGCCCCGGACAGCACGGCCGGTCCGGCGGGCCCCAGCGGCCCCGTGCCCGGCCGCTCGGCGTCCACCGCGGCCTGTACCGGCGGCTGCGGCGCGGTCGGCCCCTCGGAGTCGACGACCGGGACCGGCCCGGCCGGCCCGTCGGTGCGGTCGACCACCGGCACCGACTGGGTGGGCGTCTTGACCGGCGCGACGGGCTTGAAGCCCATGGTGTGCCCGGCCTTCACCTCGGCCAGCATCCGGGCCGCCTCGTCCGCGCTCGGCCGCTCGGCCGGGTCCTTGGCCATCAGCGCGGCCAGCACCGGCCCCAGCGCCCCGGCCCGCCTCGGCTCCGGCAGCGGCTCGCCGACCACCGCGGCCAGCGTGGTCAGCGGCGAGGTCCGGCGAAACGGCGAGTCGCCCTCCACGGCCGCGTACAGCGTCGCCCCGAGGCCCCACAGGTCGGAGGCCGGGCCCGGCCGCTCGCCCTGGGCGCGCTCCGGCGCGAGGTAGTCCGGCGAGCCGACCAGGTCGCCCGGGCGGGTCAGCTCGGTCGAGCCCTCGAAGGTCGCGATGCCGAAGTCCAGCAGCACCACCCGCCCGGTGCCGCGCTCCAGCAGCACGTTGGCCGGCTTCACGTCCCGGTGCAGCACGCCCAGCTGGTGCCCGCGGTGCAGCGCGGCCAGCACCTGGCCGCCGACCTCGGCGGCGGCGCGCGGCGAGAGGGTGCCGTCCTGGCTGATCACATCGGCCAGCGAGCGGCCGTCGACCAGCTCCATCACGATCCACGGCTTGCCGTCCTGCTCCAGCACGTCGTGGACGGTGATCACGCCGGGGTGCTTGATCCGGGCGGCGGCGCTGGCCTCGCGCTTCATCCGGGCGTTCAGGATCTGCAGTTCCTCCTCGGGGAGGTGGCTGACGGTCAGCTCCTTGACCGCGACCTCGCGGTCCAGCATCCGGTCCCAGGCCCGCCAGACCGTGCCCATGCCGCCCCGGCCGAGCCGGTCGCCCAGCTCGTAGCGCCCGGCCAGCAGCCGCTCACCCTCGGCCGTCCCCGGCCGGTCCTGCACGCCCATCGGCGACCGCTCCCCCTCCTCCACCTGCCGTCACCGCGACGGAGGGCCCGGTACAGACCACATTTCGAACAGCTCTCACGGCACACCCTAGGCGCACCGCCCGGCCCCCGGTAACCTCCCCCGGCCGCAGGAGGGACGGGGGCGGCCCGGCGGGCACCGTCAGCCTGCGAACATCACCACGGCGGCCACCCCGAGCACCAGCAGCAGGAACACCCCGCCGACCAGGACCGGGCCCAGCAGGGCGGGTGGCAGCAACGGCTTCCGGGCGGGCGGCGGACCGGCGTCGGGCGCCGCCTCCGGGCGCGGGGCGCCGCGGCCGCGCCGGCGCGGGTTCAGCGGTACCAGCGGTCCCTCCGGCCGGAGTTCGAGCGCCCGGGCCGCGCGCTCCTCGTCGACCGGCTCCGGGGCACCCGCCAACAGGTCCGCCAGCTCCCGCCGGATGCCCGCCGCCCCCGGCCGCAGCGCCGGGTCGGGCTGCAGCAGCCGCTCGACCAGTGGCGCCAGCGGCCCGCAGACCGTCGACGGCTCCCGCCGGCCGTCGCGCACCGCGGTCACCAACTCGGGCACCCCCTGGTCGGGGTACGGCGAGCGGCCCGTCACCAGCCGGTGCAGCAGCACGCCCAGCGCCCAGCAGTCCCCGGCCGGGCCGCCGTCCAGCGGCCAGCGCTCCGCCACCGCACCGACCAGGGTGGCCCGGACCTCGTACCGGCGGCGGCCGCCGGGCCCGCCCAGCTCCTCCGCCAGCGCCTCCTCCGCCACCCCCGGGAGCAGCCCGCCCAGCAGGGCCGCACCGTCCTCGCAGACCAGGACGGACTCGGCGGTCAGGTTGCCGTGCGTGAGCCCGGCCTCGTGCAGCGCCCGCAGCGCGCCGGCCAGGTCCGCCGCCAACTCGGCCGCCCGGTACGGCGCGACCGGTCCGGCGGCGGCCAGGTCGGCCAGCAGCACCCCGGCCGGCCACTCCTCGACCGTCCGGAGCAGGTCACCCTCGACGAACGCGCCGACGCCCTGCAGCAGCCTCGGGTGCACGGGCGCGGCCGAACCGACCTCGGCCACCCGACGGACCAGCCGCTCGCTCTGCTCGGGCATGGGGCCGTCCGGATCGTCCGGGTCGTGACCGCTCGTCAGCAGCGCGGGAAGCTCCAGCGCGCGCAGCAGGACGGTGGCTCCCGTCCGCTCGTCCACCGCGAGTGCCCGCAGCGCCTCCGGACGGTCCGTCAGTCGGTAACGCCCCGCCAGTACCTGACCCGGACCCGCTCGCATGGGTGTTCCTCTCGCTCACCGCCCAGCCTAGGCCCTGACCGGCCGAACCTCGCCGGGTGCGCGGCGACCGGCCCAACGGGCCGCGTCGACGACCGCATTACGCTCGTTCCATGGACTGGACCGATCTGATCGACGCGGCCTTCGACGTGGCCGGCAACAGCAACCGTGACAACCGGGCCGAGGCCCTGCGCACCGTCGAGGCGAACGTCGTGCCCGACGAGAAGCCGGTCGCCTCCACGGCCGGGCGCCACCCCGACCACTTCCGCAAGGGCGTACTGGTCCTCACCACCCAGCGGCTGCTCTTCCTGAAGGACGGCAAGCCGCCCGTCCCGGTTCCGCTCTCCGCGGTGACGGACGCGACCGTCAACCGGAGCAGGCTCAACGGCGAGGTGCTGCTGGTGGTCGCGCTCACCGGCTCGCACCGCTTCGAGGACGTGGTCAAGGCCGAGGTGTTCGCCGAGCAGATCCGGGCCACCGCCCGGCTGGTCCGCGAGGCCGCGGCGAAGGCCCCGGCCGCACCCGCCGGCGCCCCGGCCGTCGCGCCGGCCGCCTCCGGCACCGAGCTGCTGGACCAGTTGGAGCGGCTGACCGCCCTGCACACCGCGGGGGCGCTCACCGACGAGGAGTTCAGCCGCGCCAAGCAGCGCCTGATCGGCTGACCACCGCCGGCCGGGGCCCGGCCTCGGGCCCGGCCGGCGGAGCCGCCTACGGCGCGGGCTGGAAGGTGTCGAAGGCGACCTGACGGGCCTGCACGCTCGCCGGCGTGCCCCAGTCCGCGTCCGGGGTGATCCAGTAGATCGAGTACCCGTACTTGGCCGGAGTGCCGGTCACGAAGCCCCGGTTGAGCGAGTGCATCCTGGGCGTGCCGTTGGTCCACTCCCAGTCGGCGGAGTTGGCCCAGTCCCGGTAGGTGATGGCCTGCAGCTGCACCCGCTGGTAGTTGCTGACCTGGGCGCGCAGCCCCGGCTCGGACTCCTGCCAGTCGGCGACCGCGCTCGGGCCCGGGGTGGTGGTCCACTCGATCTTCAGCGTGCTGCCGTTGCCCTTGAAGACCCGGCGGATGGACTCCGAGCCGGCGGGCTGCAGCCAGTCCGGCAGGACGATCGAGAAGCCGGTCGGGTCCTTGTACTCGTGGTACCCGGCGGGCACCGCCGCGCCGGGAGCCGCCGGGGCGGGCGGCACGGCGGCGGGCTGGGTCGCGGGCACGGCGGCCGGAGTGGTCTCGGCCGGAGCCGCCCCGCTCCCGGCCGGGGTCGTCGCGGCCGGTGCCCCCGGCGCCGGCGTACCGGGCGCGGCGCTGCCGGGCCCCGCGGTAGCGGCCGCCGGAGTGTCGGGTGCCGAGGAACCGGTCACGGCGGGCGGGGAGGTGGCGCCCGCGCCGTTGGCCGCGCCGCCGTCGGCGTCGCCGAAGGCCCGGACCATCGCCACCGCCCCGGCGATCAGCAGCAGCACCACCACGACGGTCACCACGGCGAGCCGCCGCCGGCCCTTGCGCGGATCGGCGCCGGCGGCCTGGGTCGCCCCGAGGGTCCACTCGCTGGTCACCGGCCGGATCGGCTCCGCCGCGGGCGCGGCGGCGGCCCCGGCGGCGGGCTTCGCGGTGTCCTCGGCGGGCTCGGCATCCTTGGCCCGGCTGCCCACCCGGACGGTGCCGAGCAGCCCGCCGATCGTGCGCCGGGGGGTCTCCCCGCCCGTCGGCTTCGCCGTGGCGCCGCCCTCGGAGTCGCCTCCCGCTGCTTCGTCGGCCGCGGGCTCCCCGGCGGCCGCCTTCACCGGCATCGCGTGCTCGGTGGTCGACTCCGCCCGGGTGGTCGCGTCGGCCACCACCCGCTTGAGCAGCGAGCGGGTCTGCGAGGCGTCCAGCCGCTCGGCCGGGTCCTTCGCCAGCAGCCCCTCGATGACCGGCCGCAGCGGCCCGGCGTTGAACGGCGTGCCGAGCTCCTCCGTCATCACCGCCGTCAGGGTGGCGAGCGCCGAGCCCCGGTCGTACGGCGGCCGGCCCTCGACCATCGCGTACAGCGTGCCGCCCAGCGACCAGAGGTCGGCCGGCGGCCCGGGCTTCTGCCCGCGGGCCCGCTCCGGGGATATGTACGAGGGCGCGCCGACCAGCATGCCGGTCGAGGTCACCGAGGCGTCGCCCTCCACGCTGGCGATGCCGAAGTCGGTGAGCACCACCCGGCCGTCCTCGCCGATCAGCACGTTGGACGGCTTCACGTCACGGTGCAGGATGCCGTGCGCGTGCGCGGCGACGAGCACCCCCAGCACGTCCAGCGCGATCTCGGCGGCCCGGCCGGGCGACAGCGGCCCGTCCTCCTTGATCACGTCCGCCAGCGAGCGGGACTCCACCAGCTCCATGACGATCCACGGCCGGTCGTCCTCCTCGACGACGTCGAAGACGGTGACGGCCGAGCTGTGCCGGATCCGGGCGGTGGCCTTGGCCTCGCGCAGTGTCCGGACGATCAGCCGGTGCTTCTCGTCCTCGTCGACGCTGCCGTTCATCCGCAGTTCCTTGACCGCGACGATCCGGCCCAGCATCTCGTCCTCGGCACGCCACACGGTGCCCATGCCGCCGCGCCCGAGCACCGCGTCCAGCCGGTAGCGTCCGGCCAGGAGGCGGCCGGTGGAGCCCTGCGCCTGGGTCATTCGGAACGTTCCCCCATGTGCTGCTGGCGGTCGAGGTGACGGCGCGTCGGCCCGGCGCGGGCCCGAACGCCAAGCCTCCATCATCCCCTGTCCCGAGGGCCCGCGACCACCCGGCCCCCGGCCAGCCTGGTGACGGACCGGAACGGCCCCGGCGCTCCGTGCCCGATCTGTGATCGAAAACTCTGTCCGGCCGCCCCCGGGCGCTGTTAGCGTTCGGCAGCTCACCGTCTTTCCCGGGGGGATTCGACGCCCATGACCGCACCCGCACCGGGCACTGACGGCCGGTCGGACCGGCCGCGTACGGCCACGCACTACTCCGTCGCACCGGAACCGGAGACCCCCGAGGGCTATGCCGCCCCGGGCATGCCCGGGGCCCCGGTGGCCGGTTACCACCCGGCCCCCGCGCCCGAGCCCGCCCCGCAGGGCCGGCGGCGCCGGGGCGGCCGCACCGCCGTCGCGATCGCCCTCGCGGTCGCCGCGATGCTGGCCGGCGCGCTGGCCTACGGTCTCGCCC
>NZ_JBHWUI010000140.1:0-22413 GCF_042737525.1 Kitasatospora sp. NPDC059973
GCGCGCGGACCCGCCGCCGCACCTCCAGCGGTGCGCCGGCGGATCTGCGTCTGCGGCGGTGTTCGGGTCCGTTCGGGCTGGTTGGGCCGTTTGGGCCGCTGGTGGTGCTGGGGCCGCTCGGGCCGCTCGGGCCGCTGGTGGGGCTGGGGCCGCTCGGGCCGCTCGGACGTGGGCGGACCGGCGGATCTCGGGCCGGTTGACCCGCGGCCCGCCGGACGGGCCTGGTGCGGTCTGGGGACGCCCCGGGCGAGGCGATGGCTGACGTTGGTCGTCGATGTTGGAAACCGACAGGTACTGGCGATTTCTGGCAGCTGACGGCAATGATCCGGCGGCTGCCCGACAACCGTGAGACATCCGTCGGACATCCGGTCGACAACCGCCGTCGGGAATTCCGGCGGTAACCGTCCGGTGGCCGTCTCACCAGTCGACATCCCTACTGGCCGGTCAACTGCCGGTATTAACGGAATAGCGGTACGGTGTACGGCCCGTGGCCCTGTCAACTCGACAGGACCACGGGCCGTACGTCCTGGGTGCGACAGCCCGCCCCCTGGACGGAAATGACGAGGTCCGCCGAGCTACGACGGGCCCAAACCGGCAGGGGGTTGGTCTTGCGTCAGATCCGGAACGCGCATTTCGCGCGCGCTCGTACATTCCTGAGAGTTTCCTGGGAATTCCAGGAGATCGGGAACACGCGGAACATCGGCTCGCACTCCGTCGTTGGTCTAGCGTGAGCACGACACAGCCCCTCGTTCTCGCGGCCGAACTGGCCGCCGCCTGGAGTGACATCCAGGCCTTCCATCAGGACCTCCCCGACCTCGCCTCGCCCGAGGCGTTGATCGGCGAGTCCTCCTCGGCCTGTGGCACGCGGCTCGGTTTCGAGCGGCTCCTCCACGAGGCTGCCCACGGTCTGGCCGCGGCCCGGGACATCCGGGACACCTCGCGGGCCGGCCGCTACCACAACCGGCGCTTCCTGCTCCTGGCTTCCGAGCTGGGCCTGGCGCACCCGGTCGAGCCGCATGCGAGTAGCGGCTTCTCCCAGGTGACCATGCTCAAGGAGACGCAGGAGCGGTACGCCGAGACCATCGAGCGGCTGGACCGGGCCCTCGGCGCCCACCAGGAGGCGGTGGCCGGGGACGGCGTCTCGCGCGCCTTCCGCGGCCCGGCGGCCCGGCACGGCTCCTCCGGGGGCGGCGTCCGGGTCAAGGCGGTCTGCGGGTGCGGGCGCAACGTCCGCGTCGTGCCGTCGGTCCTCGCGCAGGCGTCCATCGTCTGCGGTGCCTGCCAGCAGCCGTTCAAGATCGCGTAGCGTGGGGAGCCGGCCGGCGACTGTGCGGGCAGTGCGTCCGGCCGGAGCGATCGACGGCCTCGGCCGGCAGGGCTGATCGGGACGACCGATCGGCGGCCCTGACCGGCGGCTGTGGTGTGTTGGGCTGACCGGGAGCGGGGGCTCCCGGTCGACCTGTTTCGGCGGCCGGCCACGGGTGGACCGCGCCGGCCGGTGGTGTGGCGGTCCGAGTGGTGGGCCGGTGAGGGGCGGTGGTGAGCCGTGGCCGGGGGTCGGTCGGGCGGCTCCGGGGCGTGGCTGTGCCGGTCGGTTGCCGAGCCAGTGCCGGCCGGATGCCGGGCCAGTGCCGGACGAGCGCTTCTTGGCGTGACCGGGCGTTGACCGAACGTTGACCGGGCGGCTTCGGGTCGTGGTCGGTGGCTGTCGGGCCGAGCGGGCGGCGGCGAGGCGGTTCGCGCCGGTATGGCAGAATGGACAGCTGAGTACTCGGCAGCCGAGCAGGACCCCTCTCTCCTACGGCTGGCGTGTCCCTTGAACGGCCAGCCTCGCAACCCCACGCGACGGTGCGGCCGCTCACCCACGTCAACACCAGGAGAATCCACTCCCGTGGCAGTCAAGATCAAGCTCAAGCGTCTCGGCAAGATTCGCTCCCCGCACTACCGCATCGTCGTCGCCGACTCGCGCACCAAGCGTGACGGCCGCGCGATCGAGGAGATCGGCATCTACCAGCCGACCTACAACCCCTCGAAGATCGAGGTCGACGGCGAGCGCGCCCAGTACTGGCTGTCCGTCGGCGCCCAGCCGACCGAGCCGGTTCTCGCCATCCTCAAGCTGACCGGCGACTGGCAGAAGTTCAAGGGCCTGCCGGCCCCGGCTCCGCTGCTGGTTGCCGAGCCCAAGGTCGAGGACTTCTCGCACCTGTTCGCGAAGGCCGTCGCCGGCTTCGAGGACGCCACCACCGGTGTTGCCATCACCCCGAAGGCCAAGAAGTCGGACAAGGCCGAGGCTGACGCCGACGCCGCCGTCGAGGCCTGATCGTGATCGAGGACGCCCTCGACCACCTGGTGAAGGGCATCGTCGAGCACCCCGACGAGGTGCAGGTGCGTTCGCGCAACCTGCGTCGGGGGAACACCATCGAGGTGCGTGTGCACCCCGATGACCTCGGCAAGGTGATCGGCCGGGGCGGCCGCACGGCGCGTGCACTGCGCACCGTTGTCGGCGCCCTCGGCGGTCGCAACGTCCGTGTCGACCTGGTCGACGTGGACAGCATTCGCTGACGCTGCTGCTCGTTCAGCCGTCAGGCTTGAGGCCGGTCGGGACGCATGTCGTCCCGGCCGGCCTTTCTCTGTTCCCGACCGCCTTCTCGCCGTGCCCCCGCCTCCGCGGCCCTGTGCTCCAGCGCCGGGACCCGTCGCGGCGACCACATTGCTGGTACCTCGTACCAGCACCCACACCCAGTGCCAGCGCCAGCACCCAGCACCCAGCACCCAGGAGAACGATCACCGTGCAGCTCGTCGTCGGCAAGATCGGCCGCGCCCACGGCATCAAGGGGGATGTCAGCGTCGAGGTCCGCACCGATGAGCCGGAACTCCGGCTCGGTCCCGGTGCCGTCCTCCTCACCGACCCCGCGTCGGCCGGACCGCTGACCGTCGAGTCCGGCAAGGTGCACAGCGGCCGGCTGCTGCTGCGCTTCGCCGGCGTCAAGGACCGCAACGACGCAGAGGCCCTGCGCGGCACCGTCCTGATCGCCGAGGTCGATCCGGAGGAGAGCCCCGAGGACCCGGAGGAGTACTACGACCACCAGCTGATCGGTCTGGACGTCGTCCTGCTCGACGGCACCCCGGTCGGTGAGCTCACCGAGGTCGTCCACCTCCCGTACCAGGACCTGCTCACGGTGGAGAAGCCCGACGGGACAGAGGTGCTGGTGCCCTTCGTCACCCGCATCGTGCCGACCATCGACCTGGAGAACCAGCGTGTCGTCATCGACCCGCCGGGCGGCCTGATCGACCCGGAGCAGGCCGAGGTCGTGCGGGGCGAGTCGGACGACGCGGATGCGTCGGACGAGTCGGAGGGGTCGGACGGGTCGGACGGGGCGGACGAGTCGGTGGATCCGGAGGAGTCGGAGTGACCGCCGAGGAACTGTCGCCGCAGGAGCCGCCCGCGGTGCGGGGCGTCCAGGACGGGATGCGGATCGACGTCGTCACGATCTTCCCCGAGTACCTGGAGCCGCTGAACATCTCCCTGGTCGGCAAGGCCCGCGCCCGCGGTCAGCTGGATGTGCACGTCCACGACCTTCGCGGCTGGACGCACGACATCCACCGCACGGTGGACGACAGCCCGTACGGCGGCGGACCGGGCATGGTGATGAAGCCCGAGCCGTGGGGCGAGGCGCTGGACGGCGTGCTGAGCGCGGGCCCCGACGGGGAGGTGCCCACGCTGGTGGTGCCCACCCCGAGCGGGCGCCCCTTCACCCAGGAGCTGGCCCAGGAGCTCGCCGGACGCCCGTGGCTCACCTTCACTCCGGCCCGGTACGAGGGCATCGACCGGCGGGTGATCGAGGAGGCGGCCACCCGGATGCCGGTGGTCGAGGTGTCGATCGGCGATTACGTCCTGGCCGGCGGCGAGGTCGCCGTGCTGGTGATGGTCGAGGCGATCGCCCGGCTGCTGCCCGGGGTGCTCGGCAACGCCGAGTCCCACCGGGACGACTCCTTCGCGCCCGGCGCCATGGCCGACCTGCTGGAGGGCCCGGTCTACACCAAGCCCGCCGAGTGGCGCGGCCGGACCGTGCCGGACGTCCTGCTCAGCGGCAACCACGGCCGGATCGCCCGCTGGCGGCGCGACCAGGCCTTCGCCCGGACCCTGGCGAACCGCCCCGATCTGGTCGAGCGCTGGCAGTACGGCGGCTTCGACAAGAAGGACCGTGAGGCGCTGAGCATCCTCGGCCTGGCCTGGGACGAGCAGCTCGGTCGATTTCGGTCTGTGGTCGATGGTGTGGAAGAATAGGTCGCTGCTGTCTGTCGCTGGTCTCCTCACGTAGGAGTCACGTGGTCCGGTGCCCTCGCCACGGGGGGAACATCGCCAACCGATGCGGCCCGCAGCGAACCCCATTGTGACGAACTTCCGTGGGCGGCCCGTGGCGCCTGCGATGGAGAGCAACATGAGCAACAAGCTCGCTGCTGTCGACGCGGCCTCGCTGCGTAGCGACATTCCGGCCTTCCGCGCCGGTGACACCCTGAAGGTTCACGTCCGGGTCATCGAGGGCAACCGCTCTCGTGTCCAGGTCTTCCAGGGCGTCGTCATCCGCCGCCACGGCGCCGGTGTCGGCGAGACCTTCACCGTTCGCAAGGTCAGCTTCAACGTCGGCGTGGAGCGCACCTTCCCGGTGCACACCCCGGTCGTCGAGAAGATCGAGGTCGTGACCCGCGGTGCGGTTCGCCGCGCCAAGCTGTACTACCTGCGTGACCTCCGCGGCAAGGCCGCGAAGATCAAGGAGAAGCGCGACCGCTGATCCACCGTCCCCCGGTACTCCTGGGGGATCGGAGCGCTCTAGGGGGCGCGGCTGCCGCACGGTAAGCTCACCCCCCGATGAGCACGCACGAACCATCCGCGGACCGCGACGGCTGTCCCGCACCCACCGGTGCGGACTCGCCGTCGCGGTCCGCGGCCGTTTCCACGACCGCGCCCGCCGCGGTGCCGGTGCCCGCCACGGCGCCGATGGTGGAGCCGGTGGTCGAGCCGGGCACCCGGCGCGACCCCGAGCCCGAGGCGCCCCGGGAGGCGGTCCCGGAATCCGCGCGGACCTCGGCCGACGGCTTGGTGGAGGACTCGGCGGACGGCTTGGTGGAGGACTCGGCGGACGGCTTGGTGGAGGACTCGGCGGACGCTTCGGCCGACGTTTCGGTGGACGAGCCCGGGGTGGTGCCCCGTTCACGCTCGCGTGACCTCCTTCTGCTGGTGGGTATCTGCCTGCTGTCCCTGCTCCTGGTGAACGCCTTCGTGGCGCGGCCGTTCGCGGTGCCGTCCGGGTCGATGGAGAACAGCCTGCGTCCGGGCGACCGCCTGATCGCGAACCAACTGGCCTACTCCTTCGGAGGGCATCCGCAGCGCGGTGATGTCGTGGTCTTCGACGGGAGGGGCTCCTTCCTGCGTGGGTCGGCCGAGCCGACCGGGTTCGGGAACGCACTGCGCTCGCTCGTCCGGGACCTCGGACTGGCGCCGGCCGACGACTCGGTCTACGTCAAGCGCGTCATCGGCGTCGGCGGGGACCGGGTGACCAGTACCGGGCCGGGCGCGCGGATCACCGTCAACGGCGTACCGGTCGACGAGTCCTCCTACCTCGCACCGGGGGACGAGCCGTCGAAGGTGGCCTTCGATGTGGTGGTGCCGACCGGAAAGCTCTGGGTCATGGGGGACCACCGCGATGCCTCCCGTGACTCGCGGGACCACCTGGGTGAGCCCGGTGGCGGGTTCGTGCCCGAGGGCAAGGTGATCGGACGGGCGGAGTGGGTGGTCTACCCGGTCGGCCACTGGACCGGCCTGGACCGGTCGGCGGCGTTCGCCGCGGTAGGGGGGACCGGTGGCCATGGGGACCAGAGGTAGGGGCCGCCTGGCGGACCGACCGTCCGACGCGGTACCGGGCGATCCGGCGGGAGCACGCGGACCGGGGGCGACCGGCCCGGAGGCAGCGACGCCCATCCGCGGGCGGGCCGACCGCCGGCGTACCGCCCGCCGGGCCGCCCGCCGCCGCAAGCGCTCGCTCCTGCACGAGATCCCGCTGATCGTCCTGGTGGCACTGCTGGTGGCACTGGTGATGAAGACCTTCATGGTGCAGGTGTTCGTCATCCCCTCCGGTTCGATGGAGCAGACGATCCAGATCGGCGACCGGGTGCTGGTGGACAAGCTCACCCCCTGGTTCGGTGCCGAGCCGGGGCGCGGCGACGTCGTGGTGTTCAAGGATCCGGGTGGTTGGCTGGAGGCCGACCACAAGCCGTCCACGGACGGGCCGGTGCTTCGCGGGGCGAAGCAGGTCCTCACTTTCGTCGGGCTGCTGCCGTCCGACAGCGAGCAGGACCTGATCAAGCGGGTGATCGGTGTCGGCGGGGACACCGTGGAGTGCTGCGACGAGCAGGGCCGCCTCAGCGTCAACGGCACGGCGGTGGACGAGCCGTACCTGTCGCCGGGCAACCCGCCGTCCCGCCAGCCGTTCAAGGTGAAGGTGCCGCAGGGGCGGCTCTGGGTGATGGGCGATCATCGGGACGTGTCGGCCGATTCCCGTTTTCACATGGGTAATCCGGGGCAGGGCACCATCCCACTGAGTGGTGTGGTCGGTCAGGCGTTCGTGGTGGCCTGGCCGGTCGGCCGGGTCCATCAACTTGATGCGCCGGGTTCACTCTCCTCACTGGCCCGGTCCGCGGACGTCCGTGGAACTGGGCCGGAAGCGATGGATGTTGGGCCGCTTCCGAAGGAACCTCCGCTCGTTATGGGTGTGTTGGGCATCCTTCCGCTCATCGGCCGAAGGCCTGGGCGGCCTCGGGAGTAGGCCCGGCTGACCGGTGGAGGGCCGGCCGGCGTGCGTGGGAGCGCGAGCCGGATGCCTGGGAGTGATAGAGAAGTGCTGGTGCGGCCGGTACGCGACAACGGCCGCGTCCGGAGGCTGTGCCGGTGTCAGGTGTCCCCCAAGAGGGCGGCTCTGGGGCCGGGGCACGGTCGACGGTGGAGGTAGTGCCCGCTGTGCGGCACTGTGAGCGCGGACGCGCAGGCGTCCGCACAGCTGGGAGGAGACGTTGTGGGGGATTTGGTGATCGGCGCCCGTTCAGGCGCCGGAGAGCCCGAGGGCTCCGGTCATCGGGCGGAATGGTCGACGGAGTCCGCAGTGTCTTCGAGTTCCGCGGAGGACGCGGCGGTTCAGTCCGCGGACGAGCAGGGCAGTGGTGCGGGCGACGGTTCCGAGGCCCGGGAGGACGTGAGCTCTGACGGCGGGTCGGAGGAGAAGGCCGGTGGCAAGGAGCACAAGCAGCGCTCGTTCTGGAAGGAACTGCCGATTCTGATCGGCATCGCGCTGGTCCTGGCGCTGGTGATCAAGACTTTCTTCGTCCAGGCGTTCTCCATTCCGTCGGAGTCGATGCAGAACACGCTTCAGGTCGGCGACCGCGTCCTGGTGGACAAGCTGACCCCGTGGTTCGGAGCCGAGCCCGAGCGGGGCGAGGTCGTGGTGTTCCACGACCCCGGCGGCTGGCTGGCGGACGAGCCCACCAAGCAGAGCGACAACTCCTTCGTGCGGGGGGTGCAGGACGTGCTCAGCTTCGTCGGCCTGATGCCCTCCGAGAACGAGAAGGACCTGATCAAGCGGGTCATCGCGGTCGGTGGGGACACCGTCGAGTGCGAGGGCGAGGGGCCGGTCAAGGTCAACGGGATCGCGCTCAACGAGCCGTATGTGTTCCCCGGTAACACCCCCTGTGGGACGAAGCCCTTCGGCCCGGTGAAGGTGCCGGACGGCCGGATCTGGGTGATGGGTGACCACCGCGCGGACTCGCTGGACTCCCGCTTCCACATGGACCAGCCGGGTGGCGGCACCGTTCCGGTGGACGAGGTCATCGGACGGGCCTTCGTGGTGGCCTGGCCGATCAACCACTGGTCGACGCTGCCGGTGCCGGACACCTTCGACCAGAAGGGTCTGGCGGCGGCCGTGCCGTTCGTTCCGCCCGTGGCCGGGGCAGTCGGCGCGGTCGGCCTGCTTCCGCTGGTGCGCCGGCTGAAGGGCCGGTCGGAGCGCGCGAAGCGGTCCTGACCACCACCGGGTCGCCCCCGGGTCTTGCGCGGGCCGTGGTACCGACGAGTAATCTGCTCGGACGTGCCACGGCCCGCCGGGTTTTCCGCCTGTGGCCCCGGCGTGCCATGAGCGGTTCCGGGTCAGGCAGGGGTGGATGGTTTCGATGAGCAGTGTCGCGACACCGACGGCGGACCGCGCGCCCGCGACCGGACGGTCCCGGCCCAAGCCGGCCGCGGTGCTGCAGGGCGTGCTGATCGGGCTCGGTCTGGTCCTGCTGGTCGGCGGCTTCGTGGTCATGGCGCTGGACTACCGGCCGTACGGCATTCCGACCGGCTCGATGACCCCGACGCTCAAGGTCGGGGACACCGTCGTCGCCCGGCAGATCGACGGCAAGGACGTCGGCCGGGGCGACGTCGTGGTCTTCCGCGACCAGGCGTGGGGCGGTGAACTCATGGTCAAGCGCGTGGTCGCGGTCGGCGGGGACACCGTGGCGACCACCGGGGACGACCAACGGCTGACCGTCAACGGCAAGCCGGTGGAAGAGCCGTACCTGGAGGCGCAGGGCCCGCAGGGGAGCGCGTTCAGCGTGGACGTGCCTCCTGGCCGGCTCTTCTTGCTGGGAGACAACCGGCAGGGGTCGCTCGACTCCCGCCTCCACCTGGAGGTCGACGGCGGCACGATCCCCGCCACCGAGGTGGAGGCCCGGGTGGAGGCCACCGTCCTGCCCTTCGGCCGGACAGGTCTGTTCGCCCGCACCACCGCCTTCGACGCGCTCGGTGGCCCGAAGGCCGGCGAGCCGGGACCGTTGGAGCCGGCCTTCTACGCCACCGTTGTAGGCGCGGCGCTGATCGTCGTGACCTGTGGGGCGAGCGGGGCGGCCGGTGTGGCCCGCCGGGTGGGACGCCGCCGCGCCGCTTGACGGGTGCCACGGCCGCCGCTCCGACGGGCGCCGCCGCCCCGGTCGGCGGCGCAGCCTCAGTTCGAGCCGGCGCCGACGGCGGCGCGACCGCCGTTGACCGTGGCCCGATCGCTCTGCCGAACATCGCCCCGGCAGGTCCCGCCGGGTGGCAGGATCGAGGGGATCGGCCCGACGAACGAGGGGAGGGGGGAGGGCGGCGATGACGGCCAAGCACCGCAAGGCTTCACGGATCCTGCTGTTGGACGGGCAGGACCGCCTGCTTCTCTTCCGGGGCTCGGATCCGGTGGTGCCGGACGTCACCTGGTGGTTCACCCCCGGAGGAGGCCTGGAACCGGGGGAGAGCATTCGCGAGGCCGCGGTGCGCGAGCTCGCCGAGGAGACGGGGCTGCGGGGCGTGGACCTGGGGCCTGTGGTTGCGTACGACACGGTTTCGTACTCCTTTCGGGAGCAGCGCTACGAACAGGAGCAGTGGTTCCACCTGGCCCGGACCGTGGAGACGGTGCTCGATCATTCGAGGATGGGCAGGGACGAGCACGCCGAACTGCTCGCGGCACGCTGGTGGACGGTCGAGGAGCTGGGGGAGACCGCCGAAACGATCTATCCGATCGGGCTGGCGGAATTCGTGGGGCGACTGCTGGCCGAGGGGCCGCCAGTCACGCCGGTAAGGCTCTGAGGGTGAGTGCGGTGGTCCACAATGGGTGGACGTGACAAGTTGAGGGGACGCCTGGATGAGTGCCGAAGATCTCGAGAAGTACGAGACCGAGATGGAGCTCAAGCTCTACCGGGAGTACCGGGACGTCGTCGGCCTGTTCAAGTACGTGATTGAAACCGAGCGACGCTTCTACCTCACCAACGACTACGAGCTGCAGGTGCACTCGGTCCAGGGCGAGGTCTTCTTCGAGGTGTCGATGGCGGATGCGTGGGTCTGGGACATGTACCGGCCGGCCCGGTTCGTCCGTAAGGTCCGGGTGCTGACCTTCAAGGACGTGAACATCGAGGAGCTCGCGAAGAGCGATCTGGAGCTGCCCTCGGACGAGTCCGGGTTCGGGAGCTGACGTTGGACCTCTCGGTCCTGCGGTGTCCAGGGGGATTTCGATTTTCCCGGGATTCTCACCCCTGCGAGTGACAGAAGTTATCCACAGGCCCGGGTTATCCACAGGAAATAGCAACCCTCTGGCCCTGTCCCGGGTCGCACGGAAACCTCCGCGTCGGAGGTGGTCACCGTGCAGGACACCAAGCGCACCACGCGTAAGCAGAGTGAGACGCCCAAGGCCCGACCGAGTGGGCAGGCCCGGCGCAGGGCGGCGAGGGCGCCGGAGGAGTACCAGGCGGAGCTGTCCGGGCTTGGAAACGGGCCGGCTCCGCCGCGCACGGAGCAGGCCGACCCGGAGAAGGCCGGTCCTGAGCGAGCCGTTCCCGAGCAGGCTGGTCCTGAGCGGGGCGGTCCGGGGAAGGCCCTGTCGGGGCGCGGCACGAACAACGGGCTGGGCCGTTATGGGGAGCGGGTCGCCGCCCGGCGGCTCGCCGAGAGCGGCCTCAGGATCCTGGACCGCAACTGGCGCTGCGTCGAGGGTGAGCTGGACATCGTCGCCCTCGACGGCGACACCCTGGCCGTCTGTGAGGTGAAGACCCGCTCCGAGCGGGGATTCCAGCAGCCGAGCGAGGCCATCGACCGGGCCAAGGCCGCCCGCCTCCAGCGATTGGCGGAGCGCTGGGTGGCGGAGCGCTGGCCCGGCCACTTCGCCAGGCTGGCCGGCCCCGGGTACAGCCCCGCGCCGGCGGACCCGCAGTGGCCGCCCGTGCCGCCCGGCGGCGTCCGGATCGACCTCGTGGCCGTCATCAACCGGGCCCGGGGTGCCGCCTCGGTGGACCACCTGAGGGGGGTGGTCTGAGATGGCCTTCGCCCGTACCTGTTCCGTCGCGCTGGTCGGCGTCGACGGTGTGATCGTCGAGGTCCAGGCCGATCTGGAGCCCGGAGTCGCCGCCTTCACCCTGGTCGGTCTGCCCGACAAAGCCCTCTCCGAGGCCCGCGACCGGGTGCGCGCGGCCCTGGTGAACAGCGGCGAGGTCTGGCCGCAGCGAAAGCTCACCGTCGGACTCAGCCCCGCCTCGGTGCCGAAGAGTGGCAGCGGCTTCGACCTCGCGGTGGCCTGCGCCGTCCTCGCCGCCGCCGAGCGGTTGGATCCGTCCTCCATCGCCGAACTGCTGATCATCGGCGAGCTGGGGCTCGACGGGCGGGTGCGCCCGGTACGCGGCATCCTGCCGTCCGTGCTCGCCGCCGCCGATGCCGGCTACCAGCGGGTCGTGGTGGCCGAACAGACTGCCGCAGAGGCCTCCCTGGTCCCGGGCGTGACCGTCATCGGCGTGCGCAGCCTGCGACAGCTCGTCGCCGTCCTGACCGGCGCACCCGAGCCGGAGGAGCCGCCCGACCCGATCAGCGGCCGCCCGGATCCCCTGATGGCCGGCCTGATGCTCCCCACCGCAGGAGTGCGCGGACTGCCCGACGACCGGGCCGCCCGGCTGGACCTGGCGGACGTCGCCGGCCAGTACGAGGCGCGGCGCGCCCTGGAGATCGCCGCCGCCGGTGGTCACCACCTGTACTTGAAAGGTCCACCGGGCGCGGGCAAGACCATGTTGGCGGAGCGGCTCCCGGCGCTGCTGCCGCCACTCACCCAGAAGGAGGCCCTGGAGGTCACCGCCGTGCACTCGGTGGCCGGACTGCTCCCGGCCGGTCGGCCACTGATCGACTGCGCGCCGTACTGCGCACCACACCACTCCACCACCATGCCGGCCATCGTCGGCGGCGGCAGCGGCCTGCCCCGACCGGGTGCGGTCTCGCTGGCCCACCGGGGTGTGCTGTTCCTGGACGAGGCACCGGAGTTCCCGGTCAGGGTGCTCGACGCGCTGCGCCAGCCGCTCGAATCGGGGGAGGTGGTGATCGCCCGATCGGCGGGATCGCTCAGGCTGCCGGCCAGGTTCCTGCTCTGCCTGGCCGCGAATCCCTGTCCCTGCGGGCGGTACTCGCGGCGGGGCGAGGGGTGCGAATGCACTCCGGCGATGGTCAGCCGGTACCAGGGGCGGCTGTCCGGACCGCTGCTCGACCGGGTGGACCTCCAGGTCCAGGTCGCTCCGGTGACCAGGGTCGAGCTGATGGAGCGGGACACCACGGCGGAGAGCACCGCGACCGTGGCGGCCCGGGTGCTTGCCGCGCGGGAGCGCGCGGCGGCCCGGCTGGCGCACACACCGTGGCGGACCAATGCCGAAGTGCCCGGCCATGAGCTGCGGACCCGATGGCAGCTCGGCCCCAACGCGCTGAACGATGCCGCCCGACAACTGGAGCGCGGTCTGCTGACCGCCCGCGGCCTGGACCGGGTGCTCAGGGTCGCCTGGACGGTCGCCGATCTCGCCGGGCGGGAGCGGCCGGACCAGCGGGACGTACGGACGGCCCTGGTGCTCCGCACCGGTGTGGAGCAGGGGCTGCCGTTGACCGAGCGCTCCTTCGGCCGGCTAGGCGGCGAGCCGCTGCCGCCGGCCGGGCCGAAGGGCGACCGGCGGCTCCGTGCCGGTCCACCTGCCGCGACACCCGATCAGCGGCCGAGCGACAAGGAGACCTGAGCATGAACCAGACGATGAACCACCTTCAGCACCCCTCCGAAGCCGGGCGGGAGGCCGAGCCCGAGCGTCTCGCCAGGGCAGCGCTGAGCAGGCTCAGCGAACCGGGCGACGCCGTCCTGGGCCGGTGGCTCACCCAGCTCGCCGCCGCCGACGTCGTCCGGGCGATCCGGGACGGCACCGTCCCCGACCATCCGGGCCTGGACGCGGAGCGGCTCGCCGCCTACCGGGCCAGGCTGGTCGACGTCGACCCCGACGCGGACCTGGAGCGAGTGCGTACGGCCGGTGGGCGCTTCATCATTCCGGGCGACACGGAATGGCCGAGCCAACTCGACGACCTGGGAGCCGGCAGACCGCTCGGGCTCTGGGTGTCCGGGACGGGTTCCCTGCGACTGCTCGCCCTCCGCTCGGTCGCGGTCGTCGGCGCGCGGGCCTGCACGGCCTACGGAGCGCACGTCGCGGGGGAGCTGTCGGCGCAACTGGCCGAACGCGGGTGGGTGGTGGCCTCCGGCGCGGCGTACGGGATCGACGCGGCCGCCCACCGGGGTGCGCTGGCCGTCGGGGGGATGAGCATCGGAGTCCTCGCCTGCGGGGTCGATGTGGCCTACCCGAGGGGCAACGCCCAGTTGATCCGACGGATCGCCTCCCAGGGACTGCTGCTGAGCGAGCTTCCGCCGGGGGAGCACCCGAACCGGTTCCGGTTCGTGCTGCGCAATCGCGTGATCGCGGCCCTCACCCGAGGGACGGTGGTGGTCGAGGCGGCGTTGCGCAGCGGGGCGCTGAGTACGGCCAGACGCGCCCGGGACCTCAACCGGCACACGATGGGTGTCGCCGGTCCGGTGACGTCGGAGCTCTCGGCCGGGGTGCACGCCCTGATTCGTGGCGGCGCCACGCTGGTCACCGACGCGGCGGAGGTCGCCGAGCTGATCGGCGCGATCGGTGACGACCTCGCGCCCCAGCGCGGCGGGCCGGTGCTGCCGAGGGACCTCCTGGAGCCGGTCGTGGCGAGGGTCCTGGAGGCGGTGCCGGCGACGGCGGAGGGTGCGCCGGTGGAGCGCCTGGCCCGGCAGTCGGGTCTCCCGCCGGACGAAGTGCTCCACCGGCTCTACGAGTTGGGGTCGCTCGGCTTCGTGGAACGGCACGGTGCCCACTGGCGACTGGTGCGTGGCCGGTGACCGATCGGGCGGATCAGGACGAATCGGGAGGCGGCAGGGTGCGCCGCCGTCGGCGGGAGGTGGGGCGGTGAATCGCCGGTCGAGGCATTCACCCCCGCTGCCGGGCCCCGGCGACACGAACGCCACCGGATCGGGGGACGACCGAGTGGCGGTAGCACATTGCAGTGAGTCGGTCACGCTACGCTCGCCATGCCTTCCCCATCAGCACATGACTCGGCAGAACGGCGCAGACCAACGCATGCCCACACACATTCCCGGACACAGAGTGACCGGTGGCGCCCGGTCCTCGGGAGGGCCGCGGACCGAGCGGCGCCCCGTGACCGAGTTCCCGCCCAAGGCGACGGGTGCGATGGGGGCCCTTGCCCGGCAGGGTGGCCGACCGGCGCACACCGGCGCGTACGCCGGTCGGCCGGACGAGCCCTGTCCGCCGGACGCTTCCGAAGCGGCCGGTACGTCCGAGGTGGCTACCGCCCCCGAGGTGGCCGCCGTCCCCGGCCCGGCTCAGGGCCAGGACGCCGCGCCCGTACCCGCGGAGACGTCCACACCGGCGGAGGTGCCCGCTCCCGTCGGGACGCCGGCACCACGGCGGGAGCCGGGCGTCGGCTCCGACCGCACGGCGCTGGAAGCGCTCTGGCGCTCCTACAAGGAGACGGGCGACCAGCGATTGCGGGAGCAGCTGATCCTGCACTACTCACCGCTCGTCAAATACGTGGCGGGCCGGGTCGGGGTCGGTCTGCCCTCCAACGTCGAGCAGGCGGACTTCGTCTCCTCGGGTGTCTTCGGGCTGATCGACGCGATCGAGAAGTTCGACATCGATCGGGCCATCAAGTTCGAGACCTACGCGATCAGCCGGATCCGCGGCGCGATCATCGACGAGCTCCGGGCCCTGGACTGGATCCCGCGTTCGGTGCGGCAAAAGGCGAAGGCGGTCGAACGGACGTACGCGACCCTGGAGGCCCGGCTGCGCCGCACACCGCACGAGCCCGAGGTCGCGGCCGAGATGGGCATCGCGATCGAGGACCTGCACGCCATCTTCAGCCAGCTCTCCCTCGCCAACGTGGTGGCACTGGACGAACTGCTCCACCCGGTGGGCGAGGGCGGGGACCGGCCGAGCCTGGGCGACACCCTGGAGGACCGCGGCGCGGACAACCCCGTGGAGGTGGCCGAGGACCGGGAGCTGCGCAGACTGCTGGCACAGGCGATCAACACCCTGCCCGAGCGGGAGAAGACCGTCGTCACGCTCTACTACTACGAGGGCCTCACCCTCGCGGAGATCGGCCAGGTGCTGGGGGTGACGGAGAGCCGGGTCAGCCAGATCCACACCAAGTCGGTGCTGCAGTTGCGGGCCAAGCTGTCGGACATCCGGTAGCGGCCCCTCCGCCATCCGGTAAGCGGCCCCTTCGGCGCCCGATCGTTCAGCAGCTCTGACCCCTTGCGGGCCGCCTGCGGGGTGCTTCCGCCCTGCCGCTGGATCCCCTCCACGCGCCCCGTCATGCGCGGCGCCGTATCGGCGGGGTGTAGGGCTCCGTACAGTGGGACAGTGCCGAAGATCCGAGCGGCCACTTTGGCCGAGCACCGACAGCTGCAGCGGGCAGCCCTCCTCGATGCTGCCCGCAGCCTGCTCACCGAGGGGGGAATGGATGCCCTGACCTTCCCCGCGCTCGCGGCGCGCACCGGGCTGGCGCGCTCCTCGGTCTACGAGTACTTCCGTTCCCGCGCCGCTGTGGTCGAGCTGCTCTGCGAGGTCGACTTCCCGCTCTGGGCGGCCGAGATCGAGGCCGGGATGGAGAGCTGCGACACCGCGGCGGCCCGGATCGAGGCCTACGTCCGAGGTCAGCTCGCGCTGGCCGGGGACCCTCGGCACCGGGCAGTGGCGGCGATCTCGGCGCTGGAGCTGGACGAAGCGGCGCGCGAGCGGATCCGGGCGGCCCACGGCAAGCTCGTCGGCCTGGTGGTCCAGGCCCTCCAGGACCTCGGTCACGAGCAGCCGCGGCTGGCTGCCGGGCTGCTCCAGGGAATCGTGGAGGCCGCCGTTCGGCAGGCCGAGCAGCGTCCTACCGGTGGGCCGGCCCCGAGTCAGGAAGTGATCGCGGACGCCGCGGTCGCGCTCGCCCTGCACGGCCTGGGCGGGAGCTGACTGAGCCGGTCCCGGCGCTCCCGTCCGAGCACCGGTCTCAGCGCTCCCGTCCGAGCGGGAGCAGTCGGGCCGCACCGGCTCCGAAGAGGGCCAGGGGATCGAGGTACCGGTCGCCGCGCAGCAGCCCCCAGTGCAGGCAGTCGTGGCCGGCGCAGTGAACGGCACCGGGGGTGAGCTGCCCGATCACTTCGCCGGCCGTGACGGTGGTGCCGGCGGCGAGGCTCCCGGTGACCGGTAGATAGGTGGTCCGCAGCGGCGGAGATCCTGAGGCCGGGTGGGTGACGGTGACCACCGGTCGGCCCGCCACCAGGCCGGAGAAGGAGACCACCCCGGGGGCGGCCGACCGGATGTCCGCACCACCCGTGGCGGCGAGATCGACGCCCCGGTGTCCGGCGGCCCATGGTGTGGCCGGTGCCTCGAAGCGCCTGACCAGCCCACCCGGACCGCCTACCGGCCACGCCCGTCCGCTCCCGGAACCGGCGCCGTCCCCGGAACCGCCCACGGAACTGCCCCCGGAACCGGCGCCGCCCCCGGAACCGGCACTGGCACCGGCACTGGCATCCACGGAGTCGCGCGAGGCGAGCCCCGCCGTCACGGCGGCGTGGCCCACCGGCCCCGGCAAAACGGTCAGCAGCAGGGCCGCCACCGTCACAAGCGCGAGCAGCAGCAGTCGGCGGTTGGGTCCGGGCCCCGGTCCGAGTGGCGGGGGCGAGGACAAGCCCCCGACCCCGCCGAGGGCGCCGGATGACGCGGTGGTGGACGACGTGCTACCGGGCGGCGCGGCGGGGGAGACGGGCGGAACGAACGGAGCGGTGGCTTCCAAGGCGGTTGTCATGCCGCCGAGGTTCTCCGGGGTGCGCGAGCCCGACCAGCCCCACCCCGATTCCTGTGGACAACCGGGCCCTGTGGACAGCCGCCATCCCTCCCACGGGTGACGCGCCCCGAGTGCACCCCCGGCGCGAGCTCCTCCAAGCACGCCCCCGCGCCCACCCCTGCACGCACCCCTGCACGCACCCGCTCGCCCCCCTCGCCCCGGCCTCCCTACCCCAGCCCGGGCCAGGCCGCCCCACCGCCCCCGCCGTCCTGCCCCCGTCCACCGCCCCACCGGCCGTCCCGGCACGGTCCCGTCCGCCCTCCCTCCCGCTTCCCCGCCCGTCTCCCCACCGACCTCCCGTCCCTGTGGAGTCGCCCGCGGCTCGGCGCTTCCCGTACACTTCACACGCGACCCGGTCCGCCGGGTCGACTTCGCACGCCCCGCCACCGGTGGACGGATGCGGCTCAGCCGCCGCCCCCGCCAGGTGCGAGTGCCGCTCGGTCCGCCGAGCCCGAAGGGTCTCCGGACCACTCGGGCCGAAGCGGCTCGGCACGTTCGGGGCGTCAGGCGTGGCTGTCACCTGACTGTCACGGACAAAACCGAGCCTGACCCGGCCGTACGCAGACGCCGAGCGGGGAGCGCCACCGCGCGACCCACCACGTCGACTGCGCGGAGCCGGGCGCAACACCTTAGGAGTACGGCTATGGCCGTCGTCACGATGCGGGAGCTGCTGGAGAGCGGCGTCCACTTCGGTCACCAGACCCGCCGCTGGAACCCGAAGATGAAGCGCTTCATCATCACGGAGCGCAACGGCATCTACATCATCGACCTCCTGCAGTCGCTGAACTACATCGACCGCGCCTTCGAGTTCATCAAGGAGACCGTTGCCCACGGCGGCAGCGTCCTCTTCGTCGGCACGAAGAAGCAGGCCCAGGAGGCCATCGCCGAGCAGGCCACCCGCGTGGGCATGCCCTACGTGAACCAGCGCTGGCTCGGCGGCATGCTGACCAACTTCCAGACCGTCTACAAGCGCCTTCAGCGGATGAAGGAGCTCGGCGAGATCGACTTCACGGACGTGGCCGGCTCCGGCCTCACCAAGAAGGAGCTCCTGGTTCTGGAGCGCGAGCACACCAAGCTCGAGAAGACCCTCGGCGGTATCCGCGACATGCAGCGCGTTCCCAGCGCCGTCTGGATCGTGGACACCAAGAAGGAGCACATCGCTGTCGGCGAGGCCCGGAAGCTCAACATTCCGGTCGTCGCGATCCTCGACACCAACTGTGACCCCGACGAGGTCGACTACAAGATCCCGGGCAACGACGACGCGATCCGCTCCGTCACCCTGCTGACCCGTGTGATCGCCGACGCCGTCGCCGAGGGCCTCAAGTCCCGCGCGGGTGTCGCCAAGGGCGACGCGAAGGCCGAGCCGGGCGCCGACCAGCCGCTGGCCGACTGGGAGAAGGACCTCATCGAGGGCGAGAAGAAGGCTGAGGAGGCTCCGGCCGCCGACGCCGACGCCGCCACCGAGGCCCCCGCCGCCGAGGCTGCTGCCGAGGTCGAGGCCCCCGCCGCCGAGGCCCCCGTCGCCGAGGCCGCGGCCGCCGACGAGGCTCCGGCCGAGCAGGCCTGACGTACCAAGGGTGAGGGGCACTCGCCGGTACGACACCGGTAAGTGCCCCTCTCTCCCGTGCCGGGACCGAACCAGTGGTCCCGGCACAACCCCACGCAGACACGCGAGACGCGAGAAGAGATTCACACCATGGCGAACTTCACCGCCGCGGACGTCAAGAAGCTCCGTGAGCTCACCGGCGCCGGCATGATGGACTGCAAGAAGGCTCTGGACGAGGCCGAGGGCAACGTCGACAAGGCCGTCGAGCTGCTGCGCATCAAGGGCCAGAAGGGCGTCGCCAAGCGCGAGGGCCGTGACGCCTCCAACGGCGCCGTCGCCGCGCTGATCGCCGAGGACAAGAAGTCCGGCGTTCTGGTCGAGATCAACTGCGAGACCGACTTCGTCGCCAAGGGTGACAACTTCGTGCAGGTCGCCGACGCGATCGCCGCCCACGTCGCCGCGTCCGCTCCGGCCGACCTGGACGCCGCGCTGGCTTCCGAGATCGAGCCCGGCAAGACCGTCCAGCAGTTCGTGGACGAGGCCAACGCCACCCTGGGCGAGAAGATCGTCTTCCGTCGCTTCGCCCAGTTCGCGGGTGACGGCTTCGTCGCGGTCTACCTCCACAAGACCAGCCCCGACCTCCCGCCGGCCGTCGGCGTCCTGGTCGAGCTGGACAAGGAGAACGCCGAGGTCGCCAAGGACGTCGCGCAGCACATCGCCGCCTTCGCGCCGAAGTACCTCTCCCGCGAGGACATCCCGGCCGAGGACATCGAGAACGAGCGTCGCGTCGCCGAGGCCACCGCGCGCGAGGAGGGCAAGCCCGAGGCTGCCCTGCCGAAGATCGTCGAGGGTCGCGTCACCGGCTTCGTGAAGGAGTTCTCCGTCCTGGAGCAGGCCTTCGCGAAGGACAACAAGAAGACCGTCGCCAAGGTCCTCGAGGAGAACGGCGTCGCCCTCAAGCGCTTCGCCCGCTTCCGCGTCGGCGCCTGAGCCACGTTCCACCGGACTCCCGGCACGTTTAGGCTGGGAACCGCCCCCGCCCGCTGACCAGGGCGGAGGGACGCGCCGAACGGGCTCACCCAGCGTCATCCGTCTATGGGCGGGCCGCGTCGGCACCATGAACGACGAGGAGGCCATTGCCGTGCAGGACACCGTACCGGTTCCCGCGGCAGTGGCCTCCTCGCGTGTACGCGCAGGTCGGGGATCCGCACACCCGCGCCTGTGAACCAGTAGGTGTAGAAGGAGAAGTCCATGCAGGAGACGCAGGAGACCGCGCAGGACCCCCAGGCCGGCTCGCCCCGCCGGGTGCTGCTGAAGCTGTCCGGTGAGGCTTTCGCCGGTGGCGGCGGGCTCGGCGTCGACCCGGACGTCGTGCACGCGATCGCCCGTGAGATCGCCACGGTCGTCCGCGCCGGTACCGAGGTCGCGGTGGTCATCGGTGGTGGCAACTTCTTCCGCGGCGCCGAACTCCAGGTGCGCGGCATGGACCGGGCCCGCTCCGACTACATGGGCATGCTCGGCACCGTGATGAACTGCCTGGCGCTGCAGGACTTCCTGGTCAAGGAGGGCATCGAGACCCGGGTCCAGACCGCGATCACCATGGGCCAGGTCGCCGAGCCGTACCTGCCGCTGCGCGCCGTCCGGCACCTGGAGAAGGGCCGTGTGGTGATCTTCGGCGCCGGTATGGGCATGCCCTACTTCTCCACCGACACCACGGCCGTCCAGCGTGCGCTGGAGATCCACGCGGACGTGCTGCTGATGGGCAAGAACGGCGTGGACGGCGTCTACGACTCCGACCCCCGGACCAACCCGGACGCGGTCAAGTTCGACGCGCTGGAGTACTCCGAGGTCATCGCGCGCGACCTCAAGGTCGCCGACCTCACCGCGATCACGCTGTGCAAGGACAACAACCTCCCGATGCTCGTCTTCGAGCTGCTGGCGGAGGGCAATATCGCGCGTGCGGTGAAGAGTGAGAAGATCGGCACACTCATCAGCCAGGATTCTGTCCGGGCCTGAGCAGCAATCAGCCGTACGGGACGGCGTCGCTACGCCGGCACCGCGTTCGGCGGCCGCCACACCGCGACCGGCTTCGACACCGACACCGGTCGGGACAACAGCAGATGAACCGGACAGGGAGTACACAGTGATCGAAGAGACCCTCCTCGAGGCCGAGGAGAAGATGGAGAAGGCCGTCGAGGTCGCCAAGAACGACTTCGCCGCCATCCGGACCGGCCGTGCGCACCCGGCGATGTTCGCCAAGATCGTGGCCGAGTACTACGGCGCCGTGACGCCGATCAACCAGCTGGCCTCGTTCTCCGTGCCGGAGCCGCGGATGGCGATCGTCTCGCCGTTCGACAAGACCGCGCTGAAGGCCATCGAGCAGGCGATCCGCGACTCCGACCTCGGCGTCAACCCGTCCAACGACGGGTCCATCATCCGGGTGGTGCTCCCCGAGCTCACCGAGGAGCGTCGCCGCGACTACATCAAGGTCGCCCGCGGCAAGGGCGAGGACGCGAAGGTCTCGATCCGTTCCGTGCGCCGCAAGGCCAAGGACGGCATCGACAAGCTGGTCAAGGACGGCGAGATCGGCGAGGACGACGGCCGTCGCGCCGAGAAGGAGCTCGACGACACCACGGCCAAGTACGTGGCCGCCGTCGACGAGCTGCTGAAGCACAAGGAAGCCGAGCTGCTCGAAGTCTGATGAACGACGCCCCTGACGCCCCTGGCTACTGGGGCCCATCCGATCAGCAGCACCAGCAGTACCAGCCGCACCCCCCGTACCGGCCGGCGCACGCGCCGCAGCCGGCCGTACCGGGCGCTGCGGGTGACCCCGGCCACCGAACGGGTCACTCGCAGCAGCCTCCGGTGTACTGGGGCGGTGACGCGGAGGAGACTCAGGTCATGCCCCCCGTACCGGTCGACCCAGGGCCCGACCCCGCCGAGGGGCCGACCCGGGAGGCCGGTCGGCTGAGCGGACCGCTGTTCCGGGACGAACAGCCCCGGACGGCGGTGCCGGGCGCGGCGGAGACGGTCGTGCTGCGCGCGATCACCGACGAGACCGCCCCGGCTCCCGGCCGCGGCGGCCCGCCGTACCCGGGCGTCCCGGCGTACTCCGCGCCGCCGCAGAGCCACCCGGCGGCCGGGCAGCCCCACCCTGTGCCGTTGTCCCACCCAGGGCAGGAGACACCCGTGGCCCAGCCCGCTCCGCAGCCGCAGCCCCGCAAGCAGCGCGGCGGTCGCAACCTCCAGGCCGCGATAGGCGTGGGCGTCGGCCTCGGCGCGGTGATCATCGCCTCGCTGTTCGTGGTGAAGGCGCTGTTCCTGTTCGTGGTGATGGCGGCCGTGTCGGTCGGGATCTGGGAGCTGACCAGCCGGCTGGCCGAGCGCAAGCAGATCAAGGCGCCGCTGGTCCCGCTGGTCGCGGGCGGCATCGCGATGATCGCCACCGGGTACTGGGCCGGCGTCCAGTGGGCGGCGGCCTCGCTGGCGCTGACCGGCCTGGCGGTGATGGTCTGGCGGATGGCCGAACCGCCGGAGAACTACCTGAGGGACATAACGGCGGGCATCTTCACCGCGTTCTACGTGCCGTTCCTGGCCACCTTCGTGGCGATGATGCTGGCGGCGGACGACGGCCCGCAGCGGATCGTGCTGTTCCTGATCGTCACCGTCTGCAGCGACACCGGCGCCTACGCGGTGGGCTACAAGTTCGGCAAGAACAAGCTCGCCCCGACGATCAGCCCGGGCAAGACCCGGGAGGGCCTGGCCGGCGGCATCGGCCTGTCGATGCTGGCGGGCGCGCTGCTGATGGAGCTGATCATCGACGGCGGCAGCTGGTGGCAGGGCCTGGTCCTGGGCGGCTGCGCGGCGGTCGTGGCGACCCTGGGGGACCTGGGCGAGTCGATGATCAAGCGTGACCTCGGCATCAAGGACATGGGCACGCTGCTGCCCGGCCACGGCGGCATCATGGACCGGCTGGACTCGCTCCTGCCGACCGCGCCGGTGGTCTGGCTGCTGCTGGCGGCCTTCGTCGGCAGCTGAGCCGGCCGGGCGGATCCGAACGGTGGGAGCCGTCGAGGGGCTCCGGACGCCTGGCGTC
>NZ_JBHWUI010000141.1:0-21819 GCF_042737525.1 Kitasatospora sp. NPDC059973
CGCGCCGCCGGCTACGACGTC
The DNA here is from genome assembly GCF_042737525.1 of Kitasatospora sp. NPDC059973. NCBI lineage: Bacteria > Bacillati > Actinomycetota > Actinomycetes > Kitasatosporales > Streptomycetaceae > Kitasatospora > Kitasatospora sp. NPDC059973. The sequence goes on from NZ_JBHWUI010000141.1 coordinate 22, forward strand.
ACCATCCGCGACGTCTTCCAGCAGCGCACCATCACCGCCATGGCCGCCGCCCTCCCCGGCAACGGCACCGGCGAATCCCTCATCACCGCCGTCCAGCCCTTCGCCCTCATCGGCGAGGACGACCGCGCGGCCCTCCCGGCCGACGTCGTGGACGCCTACCCGCTCTCCCAGATCCAGACCGGCATGCTCGTCGAGATGCTCACGGCGGACGGCGGAAACAGCTACCACAACATCAACTCCTTCCGTCTGCCGGACGCGAAGGCCTTCGACGCCGCAGCGATGAGCGAGGCCATCGGCCTGGTCACCGCCCGCCACGAGATCCTTCGGACCTCGGTCGACCTGACCGGCTACAGCCGGCCGCTCCAGCTCGTCCACGCCGACGTCGAGATCCCGTTCGTCGTCGAGGACCTGCGCGGCCTGACCGAGGCCGAGCAGGAAGCCCACGGCCGCGCGTTCGTCGCCGCGGCCCGGACGGCCGGGTTCGACCTGGTGAACGGCCCGCTGCTGCACCTGGCGGTCCACATCGAGTCGGCCGAGGCCTGGCGCCTGACGGTCAGCCACCTGCACGCGGTGACCGACGGATGGACGATCAACTCCTTCCTGATGGAGCTGGTCGGCTGCTACCAGGCGCTGCGGGACGGCCGCGAGCCGGCCGCCCACGTGGCCCCGGCGGTCCGCTACGCCGACTACGTCGCCGCCGAGGAGGCCGCCCTGGCGAGCACCGAGGAGCAGGCCTTCTGGCAGGACGTCGTGGACGGGTACACCCCGCTGCGGATCCCGGCCACCTGGGCCGGCGCCGAGGACTCGGAGCAGCGCCACTCGATCGGCGTGCCGTTCGCCGACCTGGAGGAGGGCCTGCTCAGGCTGGCGGCCGAGGCGAAGACCTCGCTCAAGAGCGTCATGCTGGCCGCCCACCTCAAGGTGATGGGCAGCCTCACCGCCGAGGACGCCTTCCACACCGGCGTCGTCTACCACGGCCGCCTGGAAGCACCGGGCGCCGACCGGGTGCTCGGCATGCACCTCAACACCCTGCCCTTCCCAACCACTCGGGGCGCGAAGACCTGGCGCGAACTGGTCGAGCGGACCTACGCGACGGAGACCGAGATCTGGTCCCACCGCCGCTACCCGCTGCCCGCCGTCCAGCGCGCCGCCGGGAACACCCGCGACCTGCTCACCGTGCTCTTCGACCACCAGGACTTCCACCAGGTCGACACCGGCACGGTGGACACCGGTGGTGGTCTGAACGACGGCCGCAACGAGTTCGGCCTGATGGCGATCGCCGGGGTCGGCCGGCTCAGCCTCGGGGCCGCGGTCTCGACGATGAGCCGGGAGAACCTGGAGCGGCTGGGCGCGATGTACCGGTCGGTGCTGGAGGCGATGGCCGCCGACGTCGACGGTGACGCCCTGCCCGTCCCGCTGGCCGAGGCCGACCGCCGGCTCGTCCCGGTGCTCCGGGCACCGGTCGAGCAGCAGGCCGCCGGCTGCCTGCACGAGCTGTTCGCCGCCCAGGCCGCCCGCACCCCGGACGCCGTCGCGCTGACCAGTGGCGATCAGAGCCTCACCTACGCCGAGCTGGACGAGCGGGCCAACCGCATCGCCCACCACCTGGTCGCCCTGGGCGCCGGGCCGGAGCGGGTCGTCGGCCTGTCGCTGGAGCGCGGCCCGGACCTCGTCCCCGCCCTGCTGGGCATCCTGAAGTCCGGCGCCGCCTACCTGCCGCTGGACCCGGCCAACCCGGCCGACCGCCTCGCCTACATGCTGGCCGACGCCAAGGCGCCGATCCTGGTGACCCATTCCGCCCTGGAGCCGATCGAGTTCGCGGGCGCCCGGGTGCTGATGGACGCCGACCGGGCCGCGATCGACGCCCGCCCGGCCACCGCCCCGGCCACCGGGGTGCGCCCGGACAACCTGGCGTACGTCATCTACACCTCCGGTTCGACCGGCCTGCCGAAGGGCGTCGGCACCGCGCACGCCAACGTGCCGCGCCTGTTCGGCGCGACCCGTGCGGACTTCCCGTTCGCCGCGGACGACGTGTGGGCGCTGTTCCACTCCTACGCCTTCGACTTCTCGGTCAAGGAGATCTGGGCCCCGCTGCTGCACGGCGGCCGCCTGGTGGTCGTCCCCGCGATGGTCGCCCGGTCGCCGCAGGAGCTGGTCGAGCTGCTGGTGGCCGAGCGGGTCACCGTGCTCTGCCAGACCCCGTCCGCGTTCCGCTCGCTGACCGGGCTGGTGCAGGAGGGCGACCCGCGCGTCGACCGGCTGGGGCTGCGTGCGGTCGTGTTCGGCGGTGAGCGCCTGGACATGTCGCAACTGGCGCCGTGGACGGCGAAGTTCGGCGTGCGGACGGCCCTGATCAACATCTACGGGCCGACCGAGACCACCGTGCACTCGATCTACCACCGGGTGACGGAGTCGGACCTGCCCCGGGCGGCGTCCCCGATCGGCCTGCCGGTCGCCGACACCGTGATCCACCTGCTGGACGCCAACGGGCACCCGGTGCCGGACGGCGTGCCGGGCGAGATCCACGTGGGCGGCCCGGGCGTGGCCCGCGGCTACCTGAACCGCCCCGGGCTGACCGCCGAGCGGTTCGTGCCGGACCCGTACGGCCCGGCCGGCTCCCGCCTGTACCGCACCGGCGACCTCGCCTGGCGCCTGCCCGACGGCCGCTACGAGTCGCTGGGCCGGATCGACGGCCAGGTGAAGGTCCGCGGCTTCCGGATCGAGCTGGGCGAGATCGAGGCCCGGTTGCGCGAGCACCCGCTGGTGGACGAGGCGACCGTGATCGTGCACCGGAACGAGGCCGGCGAGAAGTCGCTGGTCGCCTACCTGGTGCCGGCCGGCTCCGCCGCCCCGGACCTCGCGGCGGTGCGGTCGGACCTGGCGGCGGCGCTGCCCGGCTACATGGTGCCGGCGGCGTTCGTCACCCTGGCGGGGATCCCGCTGACCACCAACGGCAAGGTGAACCGCCGGGCGCTGCCCGCGCCGGAGCAGGCGGTGAGCGTCGTGGGCGAGCACCACCTCGCACCGCGCACCGAGCTGGAGGCCGCCCTGGCGGCGGTCTGGGCCGAGGTGCTGGGCCTGGCGCAGGTCGGTGTCGAGGACAGCTTCTTCGACCTCGGCGGCGACTCGATCCGGGCCGTCCGCCTGGTCGGCGCGCTGCGCGAGGCCGGCCACGACCTGACCATCCGCGACGTGTTCGAGCGCCGGACCGTCGCCGCCCTGGCCGCGGCCCTGCCCGGCGGCGACGGCCGCTCGCTGATCACCGCCGTCGAGCCGTTCGCGCTGGTCGACGAGGAGGACCGGGCGGCCCTGCCCGCCGACGTCGTCGACGCCTACCCGCTCTCCCAGATCCAGACCGGCATGCTCGTCGAGCTGATGGCGGGCGAGGGCGGCACGGCCTACCACCACATCAACTCCTTCCGGATCCCGGACACCCGGCCGTTCGCCGAAGCGGCGCTGCGGCGGGCCCTGGCACTGCTGGCGGACCGCCACGAGCTGCTGCGCACCTCGGTGCACCTGACCGGGTTCGGCCGGCCGCTCCAGCTGGTGCACGCCACCGCCGAGGTCCCCGTCACCGTGCACGACCTGCGCGGCCTGACCGAGGACGAGCGGGCCGAGCGGGCGCGCGGCTACGTGGCCGAGGAGCGGGCCCGCGGGTTCGAGCTGACGGCCGCGCCGCTGCTGCGGATCGCCGTGCACGTCGAGTCGGACGAGGCCTGGCGGGTCACCGCGAGCCACATCCACGCCGTCACCGACGGCTGGACGCTCAACTCGCTGCTGATGGAGCTGCTCGACACCTACCGGACGCTGCGCGACGGCGGGACGCCGGCCGCCTACCAGGCCCCCGCGGTCCGGTACGCGGACTACGTCGCCGCCGAGCTGACCGCCCTGTCCGACCCGGCCGACCAGGCCTTCTGGCAGGACGTGGTCGACCGGCACAGCCCGCTGGAGCTGCCCGCCACCTGGCGGGACCGGAGCGCCGGGTCGCTGCTGCTGAACGTCGAGTACGCGGACCTGGAGGAGCGGCTGCGGGCGCTCGCCGTCGGCGCGAACACCTCGCTCAAGACGGTGCTGCTCGCCGCGCACCTCACGGTGATGGGCTCGCTGAGCACCGCCCCGGCCTTCCACACGGGCGTGGTCTACCACGGCCGCCTGGAGGCGCCGGGCGCGGAGCGGGTGCTCGGCATGCACCTCAACACCCTGCCCTTCCCGGCCGCCCGGGGCGCGAAGACCTGGCGCGAGCTGGTGGCGCGGGTCTTCGGCACCGAGACCGAGCTCTGGTCGCACCGCCGCTACCCGCTGCCCGCCATCCAGCGGGCGGCCGGCCCCGGCCGGGCGGCACTGAGCGTGATGTTCGAGTTCCTCGACTTCCACCAGGTCGACCGCGGCGCGGTGGACGTCCGGGCCTCGATGAACGACGGCTCCAACGAGTTCGCCCTGACCGTGATCGCCACCGGCGGCCGGATCGGGCTCAGCACCGGGGCCGGCGCGCTCGGCCGGGCGCAGCTGGAGCAGCTCGTCGCGATGTACCGGCTGGTGCTGGAGGCGATGGCCGCCGACCCGGACGGGGACGCGACCGCCGGCTACCTGCCGGTCCCCACGGCGTCGGCGGGTGCGCCCGCGGCCGAGCTGGAGCAGCCGTTGCCGGTCGGGCTGATCGCCGAGCAGGCGGCCCGCACGCCGAAGGCGGTCGCCGTGGTCGCGTCCGGGCGCACGCTGAGCTACCGCGAGGTGGACGAGTACGCCGACCGGATCGCGCACCACCTGACCGCGCTCGCGGTCGGCCCGGGTGCGGTGGTCGGGGTGGCGCTGGCCCGTCGGGCCGAGCTGGTCCCGGTGCTCCAGGGCGTCTGGCGCGCCGGCGCCGCGTACCAGCTGATCGACCCGGCCGCCGCGGCGGAGCAGGTCGACCCGCGGGTCACCTTCCTGATCACCGATCGGGCGGTGGCCGGGGGCTTCACCGGCGGGGTGCTGCGGCTGGACGACGAGGCGGCGCCGCTCGCCGCCCGGCCGGCCGGGGCGCTGCCGCTCGCGGCCTCGCCGGAGGGGGCGGCCTGCCTGCTGGACGGCGTGCTGGTCGACCACCGTGAGCTGGGCCGGCTGCTGGAGAAGGTCCGGGCCGAACTGGGCGGGATCCGGCGCGGCGCCTGGCTGGCGGCCGCTCCGGGGGCCGGCCTGCGGGCGGCGGCGGAGCTGCACCTGCCGCTCACCGGCGGCGCCCGGGTGGTGCTGGCGTCCGAGGCCGAGGCCGCGGACCCGGCGGCGCTGGTCGCCCTGGTGGACGCGCAGCGCGTCACCCACGTGCAGGCCACGCCGGAGGACTGGCGGCTGCTGCTGGCGGCGGGCTTCGACAGCCACGCGGTGACGGCCCTGGTGTCCGGCGGGTCCGCGCCGGACTCCGAGGACGTGCTCGACGAGCTGCGGACCCGCGCCCAGCGGGTGGTGGCCGGCGTCGGCACCGTCCACTAGCGGCGGAACGCCCGAGGTCCCCCGCGGTCGGTACGACCGCGGGGGCCCTCGGGGCGGAACGGGCCCGGGCGGGCCGGACGGCGCGGCCGCCCTGACCCGGGCCGGACCGCGCGGCCCGACCAGGCCCGACCGGGCTCGGGGACCCAGCCGGTCAGCGCGGTCAGCGCCCTTCCAGGAAGCGCAGCACGGCGCGGACCCGGCGGTGGCCGCCGGCGTCCTCGCGGGGCAGGTCGAGCTTGGTGAGGATGCTGTTGATGTGCTTGCCGACGGCGCTGTCGCTGATCACCAGCGCGGCGGCGATGGAGGAGTTCGACTGGCCCTCGGCCATCAGCGCGAGCACCTCCCGCTCCCGCTCGGTCAGCCGGTCGAGCGGGCCGCTCTGCCGGCGCAGCAGCAGCTGCGAGACGACCTCGGGGTCGAGCGCGGTGCCGCCGGCGGCGACCTTGCGCAGCGCGTCCACGAACTCCTCGACGTGCGCGACGCGTTCCTTCAGGAGGTAGCCGATGCCGCTGGGATTGGTGGCGACCAGGTCGGCCGCGTAGCGCTCCTCGACGTACTGGGAGAGCAGCAGCAGGGCGGTCTCCGGCCAGCGACGGCGGATCACCAGCGCGGCCCGCACGCCCTCGTCGGTGTGCGAGGGCGGCATCCGGACGTCGAGGATGGCGACGTCCGGCCGGTGCTCCTCGACGGCGAGGAGCACCTCCTCCGCGTCGCCGACGGCGGCGGCGACCTCGAAGCCCATCGTCTCCAGGACGTTGGTCAGGCCGACTCGCAGGAGAACGGAGTCCTCGGCGATCACGACGCGCACGGCAGCTCCACGGTGATGGTGGTCGGGCCCCCGACGGGGCTGGATATCCGGAAGGTGCCGTCCACCGAGCGGGCGCGACGGCTGAGGCCGGCGATGCCGGTGCCCCGGCTCTGGTCGGCGCCGCCGACACCGTCGTCGGTGACGACGACGCGCAGCAGGTCGGCGACGCGGTCCACCCGCACGGCGGCGCGCTCGGCGCGGGCGTGCTTGGCGACGTTGTTGAGCGCCTCGGCGACGACGAAGTAGGCGACGGACTCGATGGCCGTCGCGGGGCGGCGGTCCACCGTGACCGCCAGGTCGACGGGCAGCGGGGCGCGGGCGGCGACGCCGGACAGCGCGGCGTCCAGGCCGCGGTCGTCCAGGACCGCCGGGTGCAGGCCGCGGACGAGGTGCTTCAGCTCGGCGATGGCCTCCAGCGCCTCCCGGTGCGCCTTGTCGATGACGCCCTTCGCGTTCGGCCCGGCGTCGGTCAGGGTGGCCCGGGCCAGGCCGAGGGTCATCGCCAGGGCGACCAGGCGCTGCTGGGTGCCGTCGTGCAGGTCGCGCTCGATCCGGCGCCGTTCGGCGTCGGCGGCGGCCACCAGGCCGTCCCGGCCCTCGGTCAGGTCGTCGACGCGTTCGGCGAGCCGCTCGGCCCGGCTGGGCCCGAGCAGCCGGCGGGCCAGGTAGCCGTCCGCGCCGACCACCAGCGCCGTCACCCAGGGCATCACGAGGACGAGCAGCAGGCCGCCGGCGGTGAACACGGCGGCGCGCTGGCGGACCTGCTCGGGCAGGGCCCAGATCCAGCCGTAGGCGCCGGCCAGGGCGATGGCGTAGAGCCAGCCGGCCAGCACGGCGAGCCCGGCGAGCCCGAGCACCGGCCCGACCAGGACGTGGTAGCCGAGCTGGCGCCAGGCGGCCTGCGAGCGGACCGAGGTGGCGAGTCCGCGCCAGCTGAGCCGGATCGTGCTGTGGGCGGCACGCGGGATCGACTCGCCGAGCAGGTAGCGGAACCGGCGGTGCTGCGCCTCGTTCAGGGCGGTGACCGAGAGCAGCAGGAAGGCGAGCGGTCCGACCACGGTCAGCATCAGCTGGGTGGTCTCCAGCGGCCAGTAGAGCCAGTCGTCGGCGGGTTCGACGAACAGCAGCCAGGGCACCGCCACCAGGGAGAAGGAGGCCAGCTGGAGCGGGACACCCAGGCAGAGGAACACGATGTCCCGCCAGACCCGCACCGACCACGGCGCGCGGCGGAGCGCGAGGGTGAGCAGCCGCCGCGGGGCTGTGCCGGTTGTCATGCGCCCACCGTAGTTGGCAGGCCGAAGGAGTGTCATGTCGCGCCCGTTCCGGGGAAAAGGGAAGGTGGCACCCCTTGTCGAGAAGGAGTGCCACCGGTGTGGAGCCCTGTGGTGATCAGGTGATCGGGACCACCTGGGGGCGGGCCAGCCGCAGGTAGTCGGCCGACTTGATCGCGACCGACCGGTCCAGCCGGGCGGCGTTGAAGTACAGCTCCGGCTGGTCGAAGAGGGCCGGGTCGGCGAGGACCTGGAGGTCCGGGTGGAAGGAGAACGGGGTGATCGTCCCGCTCACCGTCGCGCCGAGCGCCTCGGCGACGTCCTGTTCGGCGAACCGCGCCTTGCCGCCGCCGGCCACCCGGGCGACCTGCTTGAGGTCGACCCGGCAGTCGCCGGGTATCACGGCCAGCACGTGGCGGGCGGGTCGGCCGCCCTTGGTGACGGTGACCACCATGCACTTGGCGGCGGCGGAGAGCTCGTGGCCCCGCAGCTCGCTGGCGAGCGTGGTCTGCCCCTCCGGCGGGTGGTCCATCAGCCGGTAGGCGATGTCACCCCGGTGGAACAGGTCGAGGAGTCGTCGGTAGGTGGACGGCGGGGCGAGGTCGGCCGGGTCGGGGCGTTCCAGCAGGCCCACCGCCGCGGACTGTTCAGACGTGTCGACGAGCATTGGTCCTCCACGCTTGGTTGGCTGGGTCAGACGACGAGCCGGTCCAGCGAAGGATCGACGATGATCTTCGCGTGGCGGTCCGGTTCGCCCAGTTCTGCGATCGCCCCGGCCAGTCCGTCCAGGCCGGTCACCCCGGTGATCACGGCGCCGGCGTCGATCCGGCCCTCCGCGATGTCGCGCAGGGTCTGGCGGTACTCGGTCGGGCTGCCGCCGAAGGAGCCGCGGATGTCCAGCTCCTTGCCGACGGCCACGCCGGGGTCGAAGGTGTCCGGGCGCAGGCAGACGCCGACGAGCACGATGCGGGCGCCGGCCGGTGCCCCGTCCACGACCCGGGCGAGCATGCCGGGCGTGCCGACGCACTCGAAGATGACGGCGTCCTTGATCCGCACGCCCCGGTACTCGGCGGCCATCCGGTCCATCATTCCGGGGATCACCCCGAGCGAGGTCCAGCGGTCGTACGGGGACTCGACGGCCGGGTCGATCAGGATGTCGGCGCCGAGTCGCTCGGCGAGGGCCCGGCGGCGCGGCGAGAAGTCCACCGCGACGACCGGGCCGAGGCCCCTGGCCTTGAGCACCGCGACGATGCCCAGGCCCACCGGGCCGAGGCCGATCACCACGGCGACCGAGCCGGGGGCCGCCTCGGCCCGCCGGACGGCCCGGGCGGCGATCGAGAACGGCTCGGTGAGCGCGGCGGTCTTCGGGTCGAGCCCGTTGGGCACCGGCATGGTGAAGGCTTCGGAGAGCAGCATGTACTCGCCGAAGCCGCCGGGGAAGGCCGGCGTGTAGCCGATGATCCCGCTGCCCTGCGGTCCGAAGCCGATCGGCGGGCCGCACACCACGGTGCCGGTCGGCAGGGCCCGGACGGTGCCCGGGCCGTAGTCGACGATCTCGGCGGCGAACTCGTGGCCGAGCACGAGCCCCTCGCGGATGTCGTGGGTGCTCCCGCCCGTGCGGCGCATGACGTCGCCGAACGCGTCGGGGTCGTCGAGGGCGTGCAGGTCCGAGCCGCAGATGCCGCAGGCCAGGGTGCGGACCAGCACCTGGCCGGCCTGCGGCACCGGGTCCGGGACCTCCTCGACGACGAGTGCGCCCCCACGGGTGATGGCGGCACGCATGGTCGTCCTCCTCTCTGCCGGTGCGGGGTCAGGCCCGCTCGGCGATCTTCTCGGCGAGCAGTCCGGAGAGGGCGTCGATGGTGGGGTAGTCCCAGGCCAGGGTGGGCTCCAGCTCGACCTCGAACTCGTCCTCCGCGTCGCCGCACAGGGCGAGGGCGTAGACCGACTCCAGGCCGTACTCGACGAGCTTGACGTCGGGCCGGATCTGCTCGACCGGGATCTCCAGGTAGAAGGCCACCCGCTCGGTGAGCCAGGCGCGCAGCTCGGTGAGGTCGTGGGTCTGCTCGATGGACGTGGTCATGGTGGTAACTCCTCGGGAGGGTCGGAAATCGTGGGGGTGGTGACGGGGCGCCGGTCAGTCCAGCGAGGCGGCGAACTCGGCCAGCGCGGCGGTGACTTCGGCGGGGCGCTCCTGCTGGGTCCAGTGGCCGCAGCCGGGCAGCAGCACGCTGCGGTGCAGCCGGGGCGCCCAGCGCCGCAGCTCGTCCGCCAGCCGGTCGGGGTCCTGGCCGCGGACCACGAAGTCGTCCGTACCGGTCAGGTAGAGCGCCGGGACCTGGATCGCGGCCTTGTTGAGCGGCGCGGTGAGCTCCCAGTTGCGGTGCAGGTTCCGGTACCAGTTCAGGCCGCCGGTGAAGCCGGTGGCGCCGAGCGCCTCGGCGTAGACGGCGAGGTCCGGCTCGGTCAGCCAGCCGGGCAGCCGGTCGGGCTCCGGGTACAGGTCGAGGAAGCCGCCGCCGTCCGGGACGACCGGGTCGAAGGGCGGCGCGCCGCCGCTGGTGCCGGCCAGCAGCCGGCGCAGTGCGGCGGGCACGTCGCGTTCCAGCTCCCGCTCGGCCGCGCCGGGTTCCTGGAAGTACAGCATGTAGAAGCGTTCGCCCATGGCGCGCCGCATCGCGGGCAGCGGCGGCAGGCCGGCCCGCGGCCGGTAGGGGATGCTCAGCCCGGCCACGCCGCGGACCAGGTCCGGGCGCATCAGCGCGGTGTGCCAGGCGACCTGGGCGCCCCAGTCGTGCCCGGCCACCACGGCCCGGTCCGCGCCGAGCGCGCCGATCAGCGCGACGACGTCGCCGACCAGGTGGTGGATGGTGTACTGGTCGGCCTCGGCGGGGCACTCGCTGAGGCCGTAGCCGCGCATGTCGGGGGCGACCACCCGGTAGCCGGCCTCGGCCAGCCCGGTGAGCTGGTGGCGCCAGGAGTACCAGAGTTCGGGGAAGCCGTGCACCAGCACGATCAGCGGCCCCTCGCCGGCCTCGGCGACGTGCATCCGCCGGCCGGCCACCCGCAGGGTCCGGTGGACGATCTCAGCCAACGCGCCGCCCTCCCCCGCCGGTGGCGAAGCCGAACATCCGGTCCATCGCGGCCGCGTCCACCAGGGTGAGGCGCGCGACGGCGGCGTCCGGGTCGGCCAGAACCGCGTCGACGGCCCGGACGAAGTAGCCGGCGAACCGCTCGACGGTGGCCTCGTCGAACAGGTCGACGTCGTAGCGGAAGTCGACGGCCAGCGAGTCCACGCTCTGCCGCACATTCACCGCGAGATCCAACTGGCCTTCCGCCTGGGGGAGTTCGAACGGCGCGATGCGCAGTCCGGCGAACTCGGCCGGTGCGCCGTCGGCGGCGTCCAGGAGCAGCCTCAGCAGCGGGTCGGGGCTGCTGGTGCCGATCATGTTGAAGGTGATCCGGCAGAGCGCGGAGCCGGCGCCGGTCCGCGGCCGGTTGACCGTCCGGGTGAGCAGCTCGAACGGGTAACCGACCCGGCCGAGGCCCGCCTTGACCTGCGCGTCGGCGGCCCGGGCCGCGTCGCGGAAGCTCGCCCCCGGCGCCAGGTCGGCCCGGAACAGCAGGGTGTTGATGAAGTTCCCGACCACCTCGCGGGTCGCCGGGCTCAGCCGGGTGGTGGTCGGCGCGCCGACCAGGAAGGCGTTCTGCCGGGTGTAGCGGTGCAGCAGCCCCTGGAGGATCCCGAGCAGGAGGGAGAACAGCGAGACCCCGTCGGCCAGCGCCAGCTCGCGCAGCCCGGCCACCCGCGGGCTGCTCAGGTCCAGGTGGTGGGTGCTGCCGCGGTAGCCCGGACTCGTCGGCCGGGGGCGGTCGGTGGGGATCTCGGCCGGGATCGCCCCGGCGCAGAAATCGTGCCAGTACTGCTCCATCCGGGCGCCGCGCGGCGAGCCGAGCAGGTCGCGCTCCCGGGCCGTGTAGTCGTCGTAGTCCGCGGTGAGGGGTGCGAGGTCGGGCTCCCGGCCGTCGACCAGCCGCCGGTAGCTCTGCAGCAGGTCGCGCAGGATCAGCCAGTTGGAGGTGGCGTCGGTGCCGATGTGGTGGCCGGCCATCAGCAGGACGGCGTCCTCGGCGCCGCGGCGCAGCAGGACGAAGCGGAACGCGCCGTCGCGCTCCAGCCGGAACGGCTCGCGCAGCGCGTCCCGCACCGCGGTGCGGAAGCGCTCGTCGGTCAGCCCCGGCAGCTCGCGCAGTTCCAGGCCCAGCGGGTGCCGGTCGGCGACGGTGCGGGCGGCCTGGCCGTCGTGCTCGGCGAAGAGCGAGCGGAGCATGTCGTGCCGCTCGGCGGTCGCCTCGATCGCCCGCTCCAGGGTGGGCAGGTCGACGGCGGAGCGGACGGTGAGGGCCACCCCGGTGTTGTAGACCGCGGCGTCCGGCGCCAGCCGGTAGAGGAACCAGAGCGACTGCTGCGCGTGGGAGAGGGGGTGCAGGCTGGACATCGACGTCCTTCGTTGCGGTGGGTGGGCGGGTCAGTGGCCGATGAACCGCGGGGGTTCCCCGGCGAGGTGTGCCCGCAGGCCCTCCCGCTGGTCGGCGGTGGCGAACAGGGCGGCGAACCGGTGCCGTTCGAGGTCCAGTCCCTCGGCCAGCGGCCGGCCGAGGCCCTCGTCGACGGCCCGCTTGGCGGCGCCCAGGGCGGCTGTCGGCCCGTCGGCGAACCGCTCCGCCAGCCGCTGGGCCGAGGCGTGCACCTCGGCGTCCGGGACGACCTCGTCGACCAGGCCGAGCTCCAGCGCCTCGGCCGCGTCCAGCTGCCGTCCGGTCATGATCAGCCGCTTGGCCCGTGCCGGGCCGATCAGCCGGGGCAGCCGCTGGGTGCCGCCGGTGCCGGGGATGATCCCCAACCGGATCTCCGGCAGGCCGAGCACGGCCCCGGACCCGGCCACCCGGAAGTCGGCGCAGAGCGCGAGTTCGAGCCCGCCGCCCAGGGCGAAGCCCACGATCGCGGCCACCACCGGCTTGGGGATCGCGGCGATCGCGGCGAACCCGGCGTGCAGCCGGGCGGTGTACGCGTCCACCTCGGCGGGGGTGCGCTCGGCCATCGCCGCGAGGTCCGCGCCGGAGCCGAAGACGCGCCGGCCCCCGGTGAGGATCACGGCCCGGACGGCCGGGTCCGATCCGACCCGCTCGGCGGCCTCGGCCAGCTCCGCGGGCAGCACCGGGTCGGCGCCGCTGATGGTCGGGCGCAGCAGCCGGACGGTCGCCACCGGCCCGGCCTCCTCGACCCGTACGTACTTTCCCATGCTCTCTTCCTGTCACTGGGCGTCGTCGGCGGCTCCCGCCGGGAGCCACCGGTCCGCGTGCGCGAGGTGCCGGCCGGTCAGGCGAGGTGCCGGCCGATGAGGTCGAATCCGGCGCCGCTCTCGTAGCGGTCGAGCAGCTCGCGGAAGACCGCCGGACGGACGGCCTCCGCCCCGGGCACCGGCGGGCAGCCGAGCCGGGCGGTGAGCCGGGCCAGCGCCGCGACGACCCACTCGGGCCGGTGCGCGTACGCGCCCGGGTGGTCCGGGTTGTTCAGCCACACGCCCAGGCAGCAGGCGGCGGCCAGCAGCACCGCGTAGCGGTGGGTGAGTTCGAAGCTCACCGGGCCGGCCAGCGGGGTGCGGTCCCGGGGCGCGAGCTCCTGGCAGGCCTGCTTGAGCGCGGTCAGCTCGTCCACCAGCTGGGCGGTGAGCCGGCCCAGGACCGGTTCGTCGCGCACCCGGGCGGCCGCGTCCACCAGGCTCCCCAGCAGCGGGTCGTACCGCCCGGCGGTGGTGCTCAGCCGGTCGAAGTCCAGCTCGGGCAGGTCCCCCGCCAGGTGGAAGACGCCGGCCGGGGCCGGTTCGCCGACCAGCCAGGCGGCGCGGGCCAGCCGGGGCAGCTGCGGGATGACGGTGGCCTGGCAGACCGTGCCGCCGGCGTGCACCAGCGAGGCGACCGGCAGGTCCCGGGCGTGCTTCTGGAACACCGCGTGCGGCCCCTCGCGCAGGAACGAGCGGGCGCCCAGCACCTGGCCCAGGGCGTCGACGGTGTCCTTGAAGAGCAGCGGCACCAGGTACTTGACGGCCGCCGCGTAGACGCTGGTCTGCCCGGGCAGCAGGTGCAGCGCGCGGCAGACCGTGGTGGCGAAGGCGTCGGCCGCCTGGAGGTCCACGAAGGCGTCGGTGAGCACCGAGCGGGCGTGCGGCAGGTCGGCCACCGTGCGGTGGTACAGCCGCCGGCCGAGCGCGAAGCCGGTGACCGTGCGCAGCTGCTGGTCCACCGCGCCGAGCGCGGCGGCGGGCAGCACCGCCCGGGTGACCTGGAAGGACCGCAGGATGGTCTCCATGGCCGCGCCGACCTCGCCGGCCACCGCGGTCACCGGCACCGGGCAGTGGTCGAACTGCAGCCCGCCCAGGTACATCGCGCGCACCCCGACGGTGCGGTAGCGCGGCAGGAAGCGCAGCCGGTCGCGCGGTGCGGTGGCCATGTCGACCAGCACCATCGAGTGGCTGCGGCTGCCGGGCTCCGGGCTGGTGCGGGCCAGCACGGTGACGGCCTCGGCACGGGCCAGGTTGTTGATGATCTCCTTGCGGCCGTCGAGGACGAGGTGGTCCTGCCGCAGGGTGCCGCGGAAGGCGGTGTTCGAGACGTCGTTGCCGGTGGACATGTCGGTGTAGGCGGCGGCGATCCGGCCGTTGCGGCACAGGACGTCCGCGAGCCACCGCTGCTGCTGGTCACCGCCCTGGGCCCACACGTTGACCGCGCCGACCAGGTTGCTGGCGCCGTGGCCGAGGCCGAGCGCGGCGTCGCGGCGGAACAGCGGGCGCAGCACCCGGGCCAGCCGGTCGGCCCGGTCGAGCCGGCCGCCGAGCCGCCGCGGCACGAACTCGGCGCCGAGCCCGTAGGCGTCCAGGACGCGCTCGCCGGCCGGGAGCAGGTCGCCGCGCTCGTCGGCGGCCACGAAGGCGGCGAAGCCCAGCGGGTTGTCCTGGTACTCGGGGTCGCCGAACAGGGCCTCCAGCGGTGCCGGGTTGCCGAGGTCGGCGTAGCAGTCGGGGGTGGTGGCCGTGGTCATCGGCTGCTTCCCTTCACCAGGGGGTAGGACAGCAGGGACGGGAGGAGGCCGCTGCGTTGCTGCTCCTCCAGGAAGGGCACCAGGCGCTCCAGCAGGTCGTCGCCGGCCACCGGGCGCCGCGGGCCGTGGCCGAGCCGGGTCAGCACCCGGGCCAGCGCCGCCTCCAGCCAGAGCCCGTCGGCCCACAGGCCGCCCTGGTGCTCGGGTGCCTCGTGGTTGCGCAGCCAGAGCTGGACGGCGGCCGCGGCCGCGTACAGCAGGGCGTACCGCTCGGCCAGGTCGAAGGCCGCGCGCGGCGCCTCGACCGGGACCGGCCGGTGGGCGGCCAGTTCGACCGCCAGGCCGTCGACCGCGGCCAGCAGTGCCTCGGCCCGCCGGCCGAGCGAGGCCGGGACGGCGCCGTGCGCGGCCAGCCGGCCGAGCTCGGCCACCGCGGCGGGCAGCGCCTGCAGCACGCTGGAGCCGCCGCGCGGGAGCAGGCTGAGCCGCTCGCGGTCGAACGGGGCCAGCGGCGCGGCCAGGTCGGTGGCCGCGGCCAGCCCTGCCCCGTCCACCGTCCGCTTGCGCAACCGGCGGGCCAGCAGGGGGAAGTGGTTGATCAGCGCGTGCAGGTTGACCAGCGCGTTGCCGTCGAAGATGCCGACGATCCGGTGGTCGCGCTGGACCTTCTGGAAGCGGCCGTGCTGGTAGGTCTCGCCGACCAGCAGCGAGCGCGAGCCGAGCACGGTGCCGAGCCGGTCGATCACCTGGTCGACCAGGGTCGGTACCAGGTACTTGGTGACGGCCGAGGAGACGGCCAGCTCGCCGGGCAGCGCGTGGATGCTGCGGACGGCGACCGTGCTCACCGCCTCGGCGAGCAGCACGTCCGCGTACGACTGCGCCAGCAGCCTGCGGGTCTGCGGGAGTTCGGCCAGCAGCCGGCCGTAGGCCCGCCGCTCCAGGGCGTAGCCGGCGGCCAGCGTGAGCGCGTTGTCGGCGGCGCCGAGCGACAGCGCGGCGCACATCGTGCGGGTCAGCTGGAGGCTCTTGAGGACGATCTCGGCGCCGTCCCCCTCGCCGCCGACCAGCGCGTCGGCCGGCACCCGGGCGTCGGTGAAGGCCACCCCGCTGATGTCGGCGCCGCGGATGCCGTGCAGCTTCACGGCCGGCAGCGGCCGGTAGCCGGGCGGCGCGACGGCGGACTTGTCGATCATCAGCAGGCTGAAGCCGCGCGCGTCGCCGGCCTCGCCGGTACGGGCCAGCAGGCAGACCGCCCGGCCGCGGTTGGCGTTGTTGATGAGCCACTTCTCGCCGCTCACCCGGTAACCGTCCCCGGTCGGCACGGCGACGACCTCGCCGGCCAGCAGGTCGCTGCCGTGGTCGCGCTCGGTCAGCCCCCAGGAGACCACCGTCCCGTCGAGCACCTGGGCGGCCAGCCGCTCGGCCTGCTCCCGGCTGCCGCCGACCCAGACCGACACCGCGCCGAGGAAGGTCTTGCCGTGCGCGATGGCGACGGTGAGGTCCCGGCGGGCGACCGCGCGCATCAGCTGCAGGACGTGCTCGTAACTCTCCAGCGCCCCGCCGTACTCGGCCGGGACGTAGTGCCGGGGCAGCCCCAGCAGGTCCAGCTCCCGGCAGATCTCGACCGGGAACTCCTCCCGGTCGTCCAGCGCGCCGCAGCGCGCGTAGGAGAACAGCCGTCCGCCGTCCTCGGGGTCGCCGAGGGCGCGGTCCAGCTCGCCGGCGATCCGGCGGGAGGGGTGGGTGGCGGCGTGGGTCATCGCGCACCGGCCGCGCTGCGGTAGCGGGCGGCGGTGGCCGGGTCGAGGTCCTCGACCACCGGCTCCAGCGCTCCGGTCATGAACAGCTCGCGCATGAGCGAGCGCTGCACCTTGCCGCTGGTGGTCTTGCGGACCTGGCCGGGCCGCAGCAGCACCAGGTTGGGGATCCGCACGCCGACCCGCTCGGCGAGCCGGCCGCGCAGCCGCCGGGCGAACTCGGCCAGCTCCTCGGGGGCGCCGGGGCGGCGGCGGACCTCGTGCATCACCACGATCTGCTCGCCGGTGCCCGGCACCGTGCAGACGCTGCCGCTGAGCCCGTTGAACGCCTCGTCCAGTTCGGCGAGTTCGCGCTCGATGTCGTGCGGGTAGAGGTTGCGGCCGTTGACGATCAGGACTTCCTTGATCCGCCCGGTGACGTACAGCCGGCCCTGGTGCAGGGCGCCGGTGTCGCCGGTGCGCAGGTAGCCCGCCGCGCCCTCCGCCGTGACGGCGCGGAAGGTCGCCGCGGTGGCCTCGGGGTTGCGCCAGTAGCCGGCGGCCACGCTGTCGCCGCGGACCCAGATCTCACCGATCCCGCCGTCCGGGAGGGTGGCGGCGGTGGCCGGGTCGACGATCCGCACGTCGAGGTCGTGGACGGTGCCGCTGCTCACCAGCAGCGGGCCGTCGCCGCCCGGGGCGACCGGACGCAGCTCGTTGGCGGCGAGCGCCTCGGCGTCGACGGCCGTCAGGGCCGGGGTCTCGCCGCGCGGCGTGCCGGAGACCAGCAGGGTGGTCTCGGCCATGCCGTAGCAGGGGTTGAACTGGTCGAGCCGGAAGCCCGCCGGGGCGAACCGCTCGACGAACCGGCGCAGGGTGGCGGCGCTGACCGGCTCCGCGCCGTTGCCCGCGCTGACCAGGCTGCCCAGGTCCAGTCCGGCCAGCTGGGCGTCGGTCACCCGGCGGGCGCACAGGTCGTAGGCGAAGTTCGGGGCCGACGTGTGGGTGGCGCGGCGGCTGCTGATCAGCTCCAGCCACAGGTGCGGGCGGCGCAGGAAGGCCATCGGGGCGAGCTGGTAGCCGAGGGCGCCGACGTACAGCGGTGCGATCAGGGCGCCGATCAGGCCCATGTCGTGGTGCTGGGGCAGCCAGCAGGCGCCGCGGCTGTCGTACTCCAGCGCGAAGGCCCGCGCGATCAGGCCGATGTTGTGGCGCAGCGAGCGCTGGGTGACCATCACGCCCTTGGGCGCGCTGGTCGAGCCCGACGTGTACTGGATGAACACCAGGTCGTCGTCGGCGGTCGGCGGCACCTGCCAGTCGGGGGCGGGCGCCAGGTCCAGCAGGTCGGTGGCCACGCAGGGCAGCTCGGTGACACCGGCCTGCTCCAGCATGGCGACGGCCGTGCCGTGGTTGGCCGAGTCGGTCAGCACCAGGCGGATGTCGGCGTCCCGCACGATGCCGTCGACGCGGGAGCTGTGGCCGCGCTGGGTGCTGGGCTGGGGCGCCGGAACGGCCACCACGCCCGCGTACAGGCAGCCGGCCAGGGCGGTCACGAACTCGGGTCCGGCCCCGTACAGCAGCATCACGCGCTCGCCGACGGCGCACCGCTCGCGCAGCCAGGAGGCGACCGAGCGGGCCGCGCGGTCGAGGTCACCGAAGCTCAGCGGCTGCTCCGACCAGCCGTCGGAGGCGGCCTCGACGAAGACCAGGGCGGTGCGGTCGGGGGTTTCGCGGCCGTGCCGCTCCAGTCGGGTCACCAGGTGATCGGCCATCAGCACGGCCTCTTTTCGGTCAGGGGTGGACGGTGGCGGGGCGGGACGCCGGCGCCCGCGGGGACGGCGATGGGCGGGCGCGGCGCGGGCGGGACGGGGCAGGGCGGGGCAGGGCGGGGCGGGGTTCAGGCGCGACCGGTGCCGAGCACCTGGCGCAGCCGCAGGTCGGACTGCAGGTGCCCGGCGATGTGGGCGAGCAGCTGCTTCTCCTGGGCCTGGAGGTAGAAGTGGTCGCCGGGGAAGATCCGCAGCTCGAAGCCGGCGCTGGTGGTGTCCGACCAGGCGGCGACGTTGTCGGGCGCGCACTCGGCGTCCCGGGCCCCCACGTAGGCGACGACCGGCACCCGGTGGCGTCCGGCCGCGGGGTCGGGCCGGTAGGCGGCCGACAGCCGGTAGTCGGCTCGGATGCTGGGGAGCACCAGCTCCAGGAGGCCCGGGTCCATGTCGGCCAGCGAGCTGTGGCCGAGCTGGCGCAGCTCGGCCAGGAAGTCGGCGTCGTCCGCGGCCGCCGACTCCTCGCGCTCACGGCGGTGCGGGGCCTCGGAGCCCGAGACGAACAGCCGCACCGGGCGCACGCCGTGCTCGGCGCCGAGCCGCAGCGTCACCTCGTGCGCGACCACGGAGCCCATGCTGTGGCCGAACAGGGCCAGCGGCACGCCGTCGGCGGCCAGAACGGCCAGGGCGGCGGCGATCTCGTCCGCCATCGCGTGGACGGAGGGCGCGTAGGGGTCGCCGAGGCGGTCCTGCCGCCCCGGGTAGCAGGCCGACAGCACCTCGATGTCCTCGGGCAGTTCGCGGGCCCAGGACCAGTAGGCGGTGGGTGCTCCGCCGGCGTGCGGGAAGCAGACCAGCCGCAGCCGCGGGGCCGGAGCCGTGTGGTAGGTGCGGAACCACAGCGCCACGGAGTCGGTCATGAGCGTCCTTCGGGGGAGGGGTGCGGCCATGGAGATGCCGATCTATCAGCACCGCCACGGTGCCGCCCGCTCCTATACCGCGCCCATATCGGGCGGTCGGCCGCGCAGGTCCGCCGCCCCCGCCCGGTCCGCTACAGCAGCGCGTAGAGGGCCGAGGCGTCGTCGTGCGCCTTGCCGCGGGGCCACCGCTCGCAGGCCGCGTCCGACCGCTCGACCGCCCGCACCTGGGCGATCAGCTCGCCCGGCCCCGACTCGGCGAGCAGTCGCAGGGCGTCCGCCCAGCTGCCCAGTCCGAAGCGCTCGGTGTAGCGCGAGGCGCCGTCGCTCAGCGCGGCCACCGCGTGCAGCCGCTCCAGCTCGACGAAGCCGGTCTCGGCGTGCTGCGCGGCCTTGGGGCTGGCGGCGGCGATCCACGGGCCGGTGCCGGAGTTCCGGGCGGCCCGGACGGCCAGCGCGTACTCCAGGTGCAGCGCGGCGCGCTCGGTGGAGCCGGGCACCGTCGACCAGACCTGGCGGCGCACCTCCTCACCGGCGGGGAAGCGCTGGTTGTCGCCGATCACCTTGAGCGGTCCGTCCTTGTACTGCAGCACCAGCAGCGAGTCCCCGAGCACCAGGTACTCCAGCGCACTGCCGTGCCGCCGGGCGGCGACCACCATGGCGGCGGGCGTGTTGGGGTGGGCGAGGTCGCAGCGGCCCCCGTGCAGCGCCGCCGTCTCCACGATGGCGTCGGCCAGGCACTCGGCGATCGAGCGGTCCGCCCGGTCGGTCAGCCGGGCCAGCAGGTGCACCCCCAACCGCCGTACGTACCAGGGGGTGCCGTGCCGGCACCCCGACTCCAGCCCGGTCGGCGAGCTCGCGCCGTCGAGCAGTACGAGCGCCTCCGGCGAGGCCGCCGCGAAGTCCTCGCTCTCGCGGTCCGGCCGCCGTGCTTCCCCTGCCAGCTGTACCTGCATCCCGACAGTGTGGACGCCGGGTGGGGCGCGCGCCCAGACCCGTGCACGCGGTGCGCGCCGCCGGCGCCGGACCGTCCGGTGGCAGCGGGGGCAATTCGGCCATACCGTCGGATATCGAGTGGACAATTCGGCCAATCAGGGCCTGTCAGGTTTCGCGGTCTCCTTCGAGGGGCCGGGCCGCACGGGACTGACGAGGACGAGGAGCGACGGATGTTCTGGCAGTTCATCGTGCTGGTGGCCGCGTCGATCGGCTTTCCGACGGCGGCCCTGCTGTTCCTGATCGGCGGCCCCCGCTTCCCCGACGAGCAGCGCGACAGGCGCTGACCCCGCCCGCCGCGCCGCTCAGCGGGCCGGGCCGCCCAGGGCCCGCTCCAGCGGCGCGGCCAGGGCCAGCAGCGACTCGTCCGCACCGGCCGCGCCGACCACCTGGAGCCCGAGCGGCAGGCCGTCCGCGCTCACCCCGGCGGGCAGGCTGACGGCGGGCAGCCCGGCGTAGCTCCACGGCAGGGACATCACCGCGTCCCCGGTGCTGCCCAGCCCGGACGGAGCCGGCCCGGTGGCGGAGGGCGCGACCACCAGGTCCACCCCCGCGGCCGCCCAGGCCTCGGCGAGCCGGGCGCGGACGTGCTCGCGGACGCCGAGCGCCGTCTCGTGGTCCTCCGGCCGGACGGCCTGGCCGTGCCGGATGCCGGCCGCCGTCTCCGGCCGGTAGAGGCCGCCGAACCGGGCGAACCAGTCGGCGTGGCCGCGGGCCTGCTCGAAGCGGTTGATCGTCCGCACCTGCCGCACCAGCCACGCGAAGTCGGGCAGCAGTTCGATCTCGCGCACCGTCGACCCCGCGGCGGCCAGCCGGTCCAGCTGCACCCGGAAGGCCGCCAGCGCCGCCGGTCCGGCCTGCTCCAGGTACGGCCCGGCGGGCACCCCGAGGACGGGCGGCCCGTCGCCGGGCGGACCGCCCTGCCGCTCGCCCCGCCAGTCGTCGCAGAGCAGCGGCGCCGCCAGCGCCGCCCCGGCGAGGTCGGCGGTGAACAGGCCGACGGTGTCGAAGCTCGGCGCGTTGGGGATCACCCCGTCGAGCGGGATCCGCCCGTACGTCGGCCGGAAGCCCACCACTCCGCAGTAGGCGGCGGGCCGGACCACCGAGCCGATCGTCTGGGTGCCGATCGCCAGCGGCAACAGCCCGGCCGCGACCGCCGCCGCCGAGCCGCTGCTGGAGCCGCCCGGCGTGTGCCCGGGGTGGTGCGGGTTCCGGGTCGGGCCCGGAGCGCTGCCGGCGAACTCGGCGGTCACCGTCTTGCCCGCCACCAGCGCGCCCGCGGCCCGCAGCCGGTCCACCACGGCGGCCTGCGGACCGGCCAGCACGCCCGGCGGCAGCGCCGATCCGGCGTGCGTGGGCAGGCCGTCGACGTGGACGATGTCCTTGATCCCGACCGCCACCCCGTACAGCGGCGGGGCGGTGGCCGGATCGGGGTGGCGCGCGGCCAGCGCGCGGGCCTCGGCGTGCAGCCGCTCCGGCCGGCCGGCCTCGGGCACGAAGGTGTGCAGCAGCGGGTCCAGCCGCTCGATCCGGCCGCAGAGCCGGTCGACCCGCCCGGCGAGGTCGGCGTCACCGCCGCGCGACCGCGCGACCTCGTCGGCCAGCGGCCGCGGACGGACCAGGGACTTCTCCATGCCGACCACGCTAGTAGTGCTTTGTTAGGAGGCTTGTCGCATCGCGTGTTCGGTAGTTCTCTGTTGGTATGAGGACTGGCGAACTTGCTTTGTGGCGGGGGCGGT